>JAIOTM010000050.1 GCA_021106755.1 Candidatus Cloacimonadota bacterium
CTATGATGTTAAAATACTTCATTCGCTTTAGTGGCAGTTTTTGTCTTGAATGTTTTTTATTCATCACAGTATTTATTAGATAAAGAAACAGATTATGGAAGATTAAATCCATATAATGTAGTAGGATTTGAAAATATGGTGAAGATGCGTAGCGAGAAGGACTATAAATTAATTTAATGAGAATTTCAGAAATGCACATACCCGCTAAACTGTGTTTTCACACAGTCTGACAGGTTCACCTCTACCACATATTGAAGTTTCTTTACACATGTAATTTTCTAATCCCCCCCCTTAATCCCCAAAACTCACTCCAATCGCCTTATCAATCTCTTCTGCGAGCTTCGCCATCATTTCGCCGCGAAGGTTCATGTTGCTGAGTTTCAGGCTGTTTTCGTGAGCTATTTGCAGAGTTTTCCCAACACCTCTTGTGTCAGTGTAGGAACCTCCATCGGGTAAGTGGTAACTTAGAATTTCGTGGTTGTAGCGTGTGTCGTTAAGTTTCAGGTTAAGGGTACTCTCCGCCCAGAAGATATCATAGCCATCATAGCGTTTATCTGTAATCTGTCTGGATGTAAATGTTCCGGTAATCGTAAAATCCGGCACACTGTTTTCTCCGCGGACAATGCTGTAGCCTTTGGCTCGCAACTCGTTACTCAGGCTTGAGGCGAAGTAAGGCGAGAGCGGAACAGTTCGTATCTGTAGGGAAATATCTATGTTGCTCGTGTTTAAGGGAGAGAGAAGCACTATTTCGGTTGCGGGTAAAATTGTAGTTAAAACTGGTTGCATAGTTGCTGTACCAGACCGAATAGAGACCAGTGCGTCCCGTTTGTTCCGGTATTGAAACGGGATAACCGCTTTGCCGTGTCCATCGGTAACAACTGTCTGAGCAGGAAAAATATCCGGCGCGGTAATGGTGATTGGAAACTGTGGCATAGCCATTTTGCGGTAGGATACGTAGAGTCGCAGTTCATCGCGGAATTTTTTCGAGCTATCCAAATCATATATGCGGATTTCCCTGACAGCAGCTTCCACGAACATTGTCAGTTCGCGCTTTAATCGCAAAAACTTTTGATATTCGGGCATATTCATCAGCATCATAGTGTTTTGCAGGTCGCGCTCTGTATCTATTACAAAAGTAAGTATGTTAAAGAGGTGTTTAATTGTTGCCGGAACCATATCCGAAGCGAAGTACATCTCGGTATATTCTTCAATCTGATTATTCGCGTATGTAAGCACCTGCTGCCATATCCGATTGTACTGATCCTGCCGGAATGGCACAAGCACCCACGCTTTGTAATAGTACTCAATGCCAGTTCCCAACTGTCGTGACCAGCGTTCGTAATAAACTTTCGCCGGCTTTGCCTGAATAATGTGTCCGGCGTAAATTCTGCTACGGAAATTGTCTTCCGTATAAGTTGTTACTTCATCGTCTTTGTTGATTACAATCTCCCGGCTGAGAGCGTCAATCTCCACTTTCACTCCCAGACTCTGAACAATCTGTAATCGGGCGTCGAGAAGAGCATTGGCTATGGCTTCGGTTTCTGAGGAGAAGGGGCGGGAAATTCCAAGATAGTAACCGTTAGTGAGAAATTGTCCTGTTTTGAGTTCCTTTGCTCCATGCGACTCCACAAACATTTCTCTGCCACTATTTACCGCACAGGAAAACAATAGTAAGCATACAATTATGAGGGTAATATTTTTCATATATCCATATTTTAATTATCTTGGATTGACGTGCAAAGCTTTTTTTATAAAATTGCAAAATGAAAAAACCTGAACTGCTTGCCCCTGTGGGTCAAATCGAATCGTTTTACGCCGCCCTGAATGCCGGAGCGGATGCTGTATATCTTGGAACAGACCAATTCAACGCGCGGCAGCGTAGCCGTCAGTTTCAACCCTCGGAACTTGCCGCTCTCATTGAAGAGGCTCACGCTAAAGGTGTTAAAGTCTATGTGACCCTAAATACGCTGGTTAAAAACGTTGAACTTCCGGAGCTGATAAACAGCCTGCATATCCTCAATCTTCTGCGTCCCGATGCCGTTATTGTACAGGATATTGGAGTTCTTTATCTCGCGCGACAATTTTTTCCTGAGTTGGAGCTTCATGCCAGCACGCAGATGGGAGTTCACAACTCGGTGGGTGTCTGCTACATGAAAGAGCATGGCGTTAGCCGCTTCATTATGGCACGGGAACTGACTATGCCCGAACTGAAACAGATTACAGAACGTTGCCCCAACGCTGAACTTGAAGTATTTGTTCATGGAGCCTTGTGCTATTCGCTTTCGGGTTACTGTCTTTTCAGCAGCTATCTGGGGGGGATGAGTGCTAATCGGGGACAGTGCAAGCAACCTTGTCGGCGGAAGTACAGTGCTGATAACGGGCAATCAAAATACCTTTTCAATCTCAGGGATTTACAGCTTACCCGGTTTTTGCCCGAACTATCGAAAATTGGTATATCCACTCTCAAAATTGAGGGCAGGATGAAATCTCCCGCCTATGTCTATAACACAGTTCGGGCTTACAGAATGGCTCTTGATGACCCGGAGCGGATAGACGAAGCCTGCGAGTTACTGAAAGCCGATCTTGCCCGGGCAAAATGTTCGTATTTTCCCGGCGGAAGTATTGATAGAGCTATTTCTCAGACTCCATTTACCGGTCGTTGGGTTGGGGTCGTAGAATATGCCGGACAACATGGTTACGCGATTATTCCCGATATTCCGCTTGCTAAGGGAGATATTATCCGGGTACAGCCCAAATCGGGACGTCATTCCGACAAAATTACTCTGACAGAGGAACAAATTGACGGCAACCGCGTCCTTATAGATGAGAAGGAGACAATATTCAAAAAAGGTGACAGAGTTTACTATCTTGGTGGTTGTGAGGAAACGAAATTCCAGACCTGGCTTCCGGTAGTGAAAAAAGAGTTTCAGACGCTACCACACAAAAAAACAGGTAGCATTCTCGACAGCATCAAACCAGTTTCCGACCAGAAAGAGTTGCTGCCACAACTTTGGTTGCGGATTGATTCTCCTGAGTGGTTACGCAAAATATACCTGCCTGATGCTTCGAAAATTATTATGAAATTCACCTTAAACCAATGGCGGGAGTTTGATGTTACACGTCCGTTTATTAAGAAGCATTTGTCCTCGTTTATTGTGCAACTGCCGCGTTTTATTCAAGAGAAACAGCTCGAAGAATGGCGTGAGCTTCTCTTAGAATTACATAATAACGGAATTGCGGACTTTATGGTGAGTCATATTTCTCAGAAGCTATTGCTATTGGGAAAAGCTCGCTGCCATACCTGCGAGAGTGTTTATCTTCATAACTGGGCGGCTCTTAAATGGATTAAGCGGGAAGGTTTCGATAACTACATTCTTCCCCTTGAAGCTGATATTGAGACCTATACTCAGCTTGCAACTCCAAACGCGGTTGTTCCACTATACTATCTGCCTGAGTTGTTTTACTCACGTATGCCAGTTAATGTGGAGTCTTTTCAGGAAGAACACAAGCAGTTTCAAAAGCATACACGGGCGGGATTTTCAATAATTGTGCCGGAGCATCCGGTTGCCTTGTTTCAGTTCAGAAAAAAAATGACAGGAATCAATAAATTTCTAATGGATTTATCGTGGCACAAGCCTTCAAAACACCTCTATAAACGGTTGATTCGTCAATATAACAATCAGGTGGCAGTACAGCCAGCTACGTTGTTCAATTTACGCCGCTCCATGACATAGAGTCGCTCGCTTTGCTTGCTCTGTAAAATGAATAGAACTTCTTAAACCCACATTATGGGTTAAATCTCAGAAGTTCCATGTAACAACATTCTCGCCTATCCAGTTAAGCACATTATCAATGCCGGTTTTCTTCAGAGATGAAAACGCTATCATCTGCTCATCTTCAGTAAGCTTCAGTTCTTTTGATAGTTTCGCGATAGCTCCTGGAATCTTGTTCTGAGCGAGTTTATCTGCTTTTGTGGCAGCTATTAAAAGGTTGCATCTGTGAGCACGAAGCATTTCCAGCATCACAATATCTTTAGGATCGGCTTTGTGGCGAATGTCTATTAGAAGAACAACTCCCCGCAAGGCGTTTCGACCTGAAAAATAGGCACCAATCATCTTCTGCCAGGAAGCACGTTCGGTTTTGCTGACTTTTGCATAGCCGTATCCTGGCAAATCAACAATCCGAAACTTACCCGGCTCTTTTTCTGCCAACGTCTTAAACCCAATTTCGAAAAAATTAATCAGGCGGGTTTTGCCCGGCTTACCGCTTATTTTCGCCAGAAGTTTCCGCCCTAAAAGCGTATTTATCATAGACGATTTGCCTACGTTTGAGCGTCCCGCGAACGCGATTTCAGCCCATAACTCAGGCGGATAGTGCACTGGCTTAACCGCACTGGTTTCAAACGTGGATTCTGTAATTCGTATCATAATTTAGCCATCATTTCCGCGAGTGATTGTGCTATTGTTCGTCGGTTATAGGTTGTTATCGACCGATTAAGGTTGAAGTTACCCATTTCGAGCC
>JAIOTM010000314.1 GCA_021106755.1 Candidatus Cloacimonadota bacterium
TCTTTCTCCCCTGCTTCTTTTTTCTTACTCCCAAGTCCCCCTACAAATATTTATTGCCAAGCCACAGCACACCCGCAACCTTGCTTTTATGAATAAAGGAATCCTCTACCTCGTGCCGACTCCGGTTGGCAATCTGGAAGACATCACTCTGCGGGCGTTGAGTACACTCAAATCAGTAACACTGATAGCCGCTGAGGACACACGCCATAGCGGAAAGTTATTGAAACACTACGAAATCAAGACCCACGCAGTCAGCTACCACAAATTCAACGAGCGACAACGTACTGGACAACTACTTGAGAAGCTGCAATCAAGCGAAGACATCGCTCTTATAACCGATGCCGGTTCTCCGGGCATATCTGACCCGGCTGGAATCCTCGTAGCGGAGTGCGTTTCTAACGGGATACAGGTTTGCGCGTTACCGGGAGCAACCGCGTTTGTTCCGGCACTAACGGCTTCGGGGCTTAACTGCGACTCATTCCTGTTCGCGGGTTTCCCTCCAGATAAGCTTACGAAGCGGAAAGAGTTGCTTCAACGCTTATTGCATATACCCGAAACCCTCGTTTTCTATGAAGCACCTCACCGGATACACAAATTCATTTCCGAGCTATCGGAAATCTTTGGCGAGCGACACTGCGTTGTTGCCAGAGAACTTACGAAACTGCACGAGAGTTTCTATCGGGGCAACTTAGACAAGTTAGTGGCTAATCTAAAGGCAATACCGGAAAAGGGAGAGTTTGTGATTATTGTGGATGGCGCGACAGAAGCAACAATTACCGATAAAGAAATTACCGCACGCCTTACAGAATTATTTCGACAGGGAGAAAGACTTAAAAAAGCTGTGAAAGTTGTTTCGGAGTTATTGAAAATTCCCCGCAATCGAGTTTACACGCTGGCATTAAAATTAAAAAAGGCAGACACTGATTAACAGCACCTGCTTCATGGATATTGATTCTATTTTTCTATAGTTTTACATCTGTTTCAGGAATCTCAGACAATCGATTTCCAAAAAGAATGTCGTAAGTATCTATTGCAATCTGCAACTCCTCGTTGGTTGGCACTACGAGTATTGTAATACGCGAAAAATCCTTAGAGATGATTCCTTCGTTAGAACCGTTAGTTACATTCCGATTGTAATCAATTACAATTCCGAGATTCTCAAGTTTGTTACAAATCCGGCGCCGCATAAGCACTCCGTTCTGACCAACACCGCCAGTAAACACCAGCAAATCAACTTTCACGAGATTAGCAGCGTATGCCCCAATGTATTTGCGAATCCGGTATGCGTAAGCCTCTAACGCGTCAGCCGCGAGTTGATTTCCTTCGGAAGCCGCTTGCTCAAGGTCCCGCATATCATTAGACAGTTCGGAAAGACCGAGAAGTCCACTTTTTTTATTCAGCATGGTTAAAAGTTCAGTACAATTGTAACCCCGTTCCAGAAGGTAGAAGATAATCGCCGGGTCAATATCTCCGCAACGGGTTCCCATCATCAAACCTTCGAGAGGAGTAAATCCCATAGAAGTATCCACCGAGCGACCTTTCTCTATCGCGGTAATAGATGCCCCATTACCGAGATGACAGGAGATAACATTTGTATTCTCAGGCGAACGTTTCATTAGCGAAATTGCTCTGGAAGCAACGTAGCGGTGACTTGTGCCGTGGAATCCATACCGCCGGATGCGGTACTTGCGATACAACTCCCGTGGTAAACCGTACAAATATGCCGCGGGTTCCATTGTCTGATGAAAGGCTGTATCGAAAACAGCAACTTGTTTCGCGTTAGGTAATAATTTGGTAATTTCGTTGATTCCCATAAGATTCGCCGGATTATGCAAAGGTGCCAGTTCAACATTTTCCTCTATTGCCTTAATCACATCAGCATCAATAATAACCGATTCAGCGTATTTTTCACCACCATGAACAACCCTATGCCCAACAGATGTAATTTCCTCAATATTACTGAGTATCCCCACTTCGGAGTCAAGAAGGCTTTTCTCCACCAAATCCATAGCGGCTGTATGGTCAGCTATATGAGCTTCCCTGTCAATCAGACCGTTTTTATTTCGCTGAACAATATGCCCGATTTCTTCACCAATTCTCTCAATCAACCCTTTTCCCATACTTTCCCTGGCAGGCATTTGGTAAACTTCATACTTCAGCGACGAACTGCCGCAATTGATTACCAGTACCAGATTTTCATTAGTCATTATATCTTCTCCTTAATGGTTTAGCCCACATAATATAGCAGGATTTAAGTTACTTATACTTCTAATTCAGCAAAAAGATGAGTATTCCAAGTAGTGACACAAGCGACAACAAGATAAGTGAAACACTTATATGATCTTTCTGCCGCCGATTACGTCGATAATTAATTATCAATCCAACAATTCCAAGCAGAAAACCCACAATCATCATGATAAAGAGTGATTGCACGAGCGAATCGTTCCAGGTCGTAACTCTTTCAACATGGTGAAACCTATCAAAAAAACTTTCCTGTGTCGGCTTGGCTTTATCAAATATTACGAGAACTGAAACCATAATTACCCAGCCTGCCAGGGTGAACCAGGTTATAGAACGGCTCCAGAAATCCCGCTTCTCGCGTCTGTCCTGAAAGCCGGGACGCCACTTAACATCCCGTTTCCAATCATAACTCATCATCTATTCCTTTTAGTTGTAATGAAACTTCGTAAAGAATAATCGCGGTTGATACTGCCACATTAAGCGAGTCACACTTACCGAGCATTGGAATCTTTATCTTCTGTGCCGTTTCCCTGTACCAATCCTTAGAAATACCGTAACGCTCACTACCCGCGATAATTGCAATCCTGCCTTTATAGCGGACTTTAGAATAAACCGACTTCGCGTCAGTATCTGTCAGCAATATTGTATATCCATTGCAGTCGAGCCAATCCAGCGTCTCTTCCACCCCAGCCTCTACAACCGGAATTCGGAAATTAGCCCCATGACTGCTTCTAATCAACTTGGGATGAGTCAACCGGGCACGCTGATTACAGACTATAATTCCAGATGCGTCAGCACCGTCACATGTACGGATAATCGTGCCTATATTTCCGGGAATCTCAATGCCGTCGAGAATGACTATTGGTCTGGTCTCATCGGGTGTTATATCATCAAGCGACCATCGAGGTAGATAACAAACTGATACCATACCGTTGGAATTCTCTTTCTCAGCTACGCGCTGAAATACCTTTTCAGAGATAAGATAAGCGGAATCGGCGTGTTCGACAAAAAAATCTGCCATTGCTTCAGCTTCGGGGGTATAAATTAACTCCGGGCACATTAGAAAAGCTTCGGTTTTCGTCTTGTTTTCACGAATCACCTCGTGCGACCACAGCCCTTCAATAACCACAAATTTTTTCGGGTTAGGTTTGGTGTTACCCGACAAGGCAAGCACCTGCTTAACGCGGGGATGTTTTGGTCCCGCGAACCCAATTCTTCCCCGATATTTGTTCTCGAAATATGTTCGTTTATCTTCGTTCATAGACCACCTGATACATAAATGAGGAGAATGCCGCTTTTTGGCAAGTACCTTTTCACGATACCGCTTCTCCTTTCTCTTGTTTCGACAATTGTCATCAATTCTTGAGTATTACTCTTTATTGGAAACCGTTTGCAAAAGACCACTACTTCTATGTGTCAGGATATGGTTCTGACTGGAAATCCCCTTCACGCATACTCCCATGGTGGATATGTTGGCGCTACTTAAGTGACAGTATAAACGGTAGTTATAGCAGACAGATAGCGAATAATTGGATTTCTTACTTAGTTTTTTCGCGACTTAGTCTGCTGATTCAAAAGTTTTTTTGTAGGTGAATCTTTTACACAGTAAAAGTTTACTCTTCAGGCTTTTTTCAAAAA
>JAIOTM010000088.1 GCA_021106755.1 Candidatus Cloacimonadota bacterium
GAATTTTCATTGTACTAGAAAATTGATTAATAGCAATTCTCAAGAGAAAATCGGCAACCAGAAATTCACCAAATGTTTTATGTAAAAACTCATAATTATGATGCTCTTCATGGCTACTTGATACCGTTTTATTTTCGCGTACAAAGAAAAAGCCACCTAGGATATCTGTTTCTTCAACTCTATACTCATTCAATCCGAAGACTTCGAGTTTAGCACTCAAATGTCGATCGTCCAGACTTGTCGTATCACTAAGAAACATTGTAAAGGCGATCATGCCAAGACGTAGCCGGAACAATTCTTTCTCTTTCTCTTTTTTGCAGTTAACCATGCTCCTGTAACTCTTACTTTTTTTCTGTAATTGTCTTTCTGTAAACTTAGTCAACAATGTGTCATAGAGTTTGCTTTGGTTAAAATCAGAATCATTGTTAATATTTTGCAAACCTGAATCTTCAAAATCGTAAACTGCTAACATAATCAGAAGTAAAGGTTCTTGTGCTAATTCTGTTACAATATCTTTTTCAGGGATATTCAGTGAGTAATCCTTCTTTGTTTGCACCTTATTCCAGGTTTCTACCCATAAATCTCTGCGAACAACATCAAATGGCGCTAGTTTAATAATATTGGTGTGATCGGGAATCTCAACTACATTCATTACTGATAATCTACTTGTAAGAATCACCCGCACACATATGTCATTGAGTTGCGCGACTTTCTGAAATTCCATTATCTCAAAAAGATACTCATTCAATTCTGTTTTGGATGATTGGATAAGCTCATCAAAACCATCCAGGATTATAACCGGATAACGTGTGCTGATACTTTCTGTCAGATCCATCCAGTCAATACTTCCGGGTCTGCCAATTGATTTAGCAATTCCATCATTTACATGTTGTAAAACATCTTTTGAACTGGTTGCAACTTCGCGAAGTTTAACAAAGAATGGAACAAAATCAGGAGTTTCTGCTAATTTTCCGGCAAGTATCTTACTCAGCATTGATTTTCCAGCTCCCGGATTCCCCAGAATTAGAATCGGATTATCTGCAGAATCAGGATTGATAAGTGTTTTTAACAGAAAAGCCTCAATATCATTTCGCTGTTCAATCTCGTCCCAGAAAGAGGGAGCTAGAAAGTTGTAGCCATGTTCCTTTTTTATATAACGTATCTTCTGGTACCCTTGCGGGATGAAAATATCTTTATTAGCAGGATAGACAATTTCTTCTATATCCTGATTATCTATCAGAATTTCATTGGTTTGAGATGCAATATATCTATGATGAGTTTCTAAGATTTTTTTGTTTTTATCATCCAGTTTTGCGACAATCTGTTCTGTTTGTCGCTGAAACAAGTTCTTATATAGTTTTTCAAATTGCTCAAAACCGCTTTTACCTGAGAACTTAAGCTCTTCAAGCAGTTTTATTTGCTTTTGTAACAATTTAGTATTTTCCAGAGTACTGCCATCTATTTCAGATAATATTTCAAGAGTTCTTTCCTTGTGCTCTAAATCAAAAAACAATAAGAATTCAGGAAATTGACTAGATAGGTTTACTAAATATGCATTGTATAGTTCGGACATTTTTTCAATATACTTGTGTTCAACTTCTTTATATATCGACCAGATTTCATCATTTTCAGGTTCATTGTTGTCAATCCAAGATCCTACCGGACTAATAATACTGAGAGCGAAGCGAGTGTCTTCAACAAGATTCGGACGATATTTGATTTGATCACACAACTTCTTTGATTCAATATCATCCTCAGTCAAAAGCCTTATTCTATCAACACAAATGGACATCTTAAATTCATAGATAGCTCTTTTAATAAAAGGATACACTATTTGCTCAAAACTGTCTTTTATTGCAATATCATAGAGCATAAAGTTAGCGACCTGCATTAGCTCATAACGATCGGTTGCAACAATCTCTCTACCTTGGAATGGATATTTTAAGCCACCAGGCAACCATGCTAACAACTTGGATATTCTAAAATTTGCTGCACCTGCTCCAGCAAGCAAAGCTCCCAAGGCTGCTACAGGTGTTGTAGCAGCCAAAGCAGTTGCGATCGTTGCAGCGGTAATGAAATAACCACTAAATTTATCTATTTCTTCTGGTAAAGAGCAATTGCGTTTTTTAAGCAAGTCTGATATGTCAGATAGAGTAATCTCATTTTTCATATTATAGTCCTTTTCTTTGAATACAATTTGATGCCAAACTTATCGGAGATTATTTCTTAAATAAATAGTTTCTCGTGTCAATATATTCATGATTCATTTATTGAATGTTCTCAATTTAATTTGAATATTATTGTGTGAAAACATTTCTGATATTTTTAGTAAAGTACGATCAATGCTAAGAGAATGGGGGGGGGCTTGAGAAAATTCTAAAACAGAAGATTGGTGATGTAAAAGACATGTGAGCTACAACGCCTAAATGCATTACTCACAAAGCATTCAATACTTTCTGCCACCAACTTTTCCATCGGTCGAGAATGGCAACTATGCTGGCACTTTCATTATTAGCTAAGATTTTATAAAATAGGCACATAACTGTTTTGAGGTACTTCAGAAAAAAGTGACAGCATGATTTCCTTTAAAGGAAAAGATGACGGCAGAAAGTAGTGATGATGGAAGAATTGCCGTCACTGGAAGTTTGTCGACAGATGTTTCGTAACTATCTATTATTTGTATAGATACGACCATTTTTGCAAAAATATTCAATGCAGCAAGGAAAACATGCTGGCATCAAGTGGAAAACATAGGTGTCACTTTACAATGGGTTTAAGAATCCCTTTTCTTATTCTAACCCCAAACAAGAGTTTTCAGAGATGATAAAGCGAAAAAGCGATTAGTATGAGTATAACTAACGATGAAGATTAAAGATAGGGATTATTTACATCGTTTTGTGCTGTGCAGTCTTGGGTGTCATTTTATAGGAACGGTAAATATTTCGATGAAAAGTTGCAGATTTTCAAAAATTATGGAGCTTTTCCAGCAACTTAGTTTTATCAATTAATTATGCTTATTTACCGGGACACTGCTTTTTGATTTCCTGGTCGATATTCTTTTTACCATAGGCTTTATTATAGTGTCTGCTGAAATCTTTTGCCAAAGCTTTTGCTTTTTTGTCATACGCTTGCGGATTGTCCCATGTATTTCGGGCGTTCAGGATTTTACCGGGTACACCGGGAATTGATTCTGGAACAAGAACATGGAAAAGTGTATCTTCGTAGTAGGTGCAGTTTTTCATGAGACCTGATAATGCCGCGTTAACAAGTTGGCGTGTCAGGGTGATGTCCATTCGTTTGCCAATCCCAATAGGACCACCGCTCCAGCCAGTGTTAATCAGATAAACGTCTGTGCCGTGCTTTCTCATTTTTTCACCCAGCAATGAAGCGTAAACTTCGGGATTTCTTGGCATAAAAGGTTCACCAAAAAATCTTGAGAAAGTACTTACGGGTTTATCGACACCTGTCTCTGTTCCTGCGAGTTTGCTGGTGTAGCCCATGAGAAACCAGAGCATAGCCTGTTCCGGTGTCAACTTTGCAATTGGATGTAAGACAGAATTAGCGTCGGCAGTAAGAAACAATATTGTTTTCGGATGCCCGGACATAGCTGATTTTTTAATGTTCTTGAGAAACGAAAGCGGGTAAGACCCGCGCGAGTTGGGCGTGAGTCTGTCATCGTGCACATCGAATTTACCGTGAGGATACATCATCGTGTTTTCGGCAATTGCTCCGTGCTCCAGATAGTGAGAATCGTGGAACATAGCCTTGTAGATTTCCGGCTCTTTTTCTCTGTTGAGGTTAATCAGTTTCGCGTAACAACCTTGCTCGAAATTAGCGATACCGTGATTATTCCAGCCATGCTCATCGTCACCCAGTAGTGCTCTCTTCGGATCGGCTGAAAGTGTTGTTTTCCCAGTGCCGGATAATCCAAGCAACAAAGCGGAATTTCCGTTGCTGCCTTCATTCGCGGACGCGTGAAGAGGTAAAATACTTTCCTCTGGAAGATAGTAGTTCATTACAGTAAACATCAGTTTCTTAACACTACCACCATAAGAGGAGCCATATACAATTCCAATTCGGCGATCAAAGTCTATCGCGATAACCATCTCTGAGGTCTTACCATTAGACAGTTTTCTCAATCTGCCTTTGTATTTTGACCGGCTGAGTTTATTGTAAGGAAGTGCTATCAGCAGGAACTCCCTGTCGGCGAAAACGCTGTTAGATATATCGTCAGGAATCTGGCGGAACATGTTGTCGGTAAACAGAGCGGTTAAAGCCCTGTCGGTAATTGTGCGAACGGGAAGAGCGTAGGAGGAATCGGCACCCAGCACTCTGTCGGTAACATACATACGAGCTTTATGCGTCAGCACAGTGAAAGCATCTTTTAGAACCATGTCAAAGGTGTCGGCTGATATAGGGATACTGCTGGGAGAGTCCCAGTCTATTGTATCTTCGCTTTCGGGTCTGCGAACAATCACTGTATCTTTCGGGCTACGACCAGTTGAATCAGGGCACGTCCAGGTTGCCAGAGTGCCGGTTGAGGCTACAATTGCCTCTTTGCCTTCGATTACGCGCTGGATTAATTTTTTACGGGATGGATTTCTATAGACCAATGAGTGTGAATCAAGTAGTTTTTTGACTCGCTTCTTGAGCGTGCTTTCTGAAAGTGACATCACCTTCCTCCGCTATCATTTTTTAACATCCACAGTACATTGTGGATTTGATAGCGCAAAGTTTGTAATTAAGTTCATGCTGTCAATGCAAAAACCGAAAAACAAAGTGAAGATTTACTCTGCTGAGGAAATGGAGAGTTATCAACACATTAAGAGGCTTATCAGGGATACTCCCATTTTTTTCATTTCGGATGACCTTGCCAACGTTTTTGCATTTCCTTATCTCTATCGAATCAGCAAAGATTTAAGTTGCGGTAAATTTCTCCAATAGCACAATCTTCAGTATTCTGAAGTTGTGGGCTGTTTAGCGGGTTCGAAGTAGATTTTACGCCGTCACCACTTAGTTTGAAGAAATTTCCTCGCAATCTGCTTTTTTCAAAAAAAGCCTGAAGAGTAAACTTTTACTGTGTAAAAGATTCACCTACAGAAAAAACTATTGGATCAGCAGACAAAGTCGCGAATAAAGACCGAGTAAGAAATCCAATTATTCACGCCATAACAGACTTTATTCTATTGAATTTCAATCTGTTGCAACGAATACTTCGCACCATGATGGGGGTATGCGTGATTTTCTTTATCAACTCAAATTTGGGGTAACTGAACCATTCAATGGCTGAAAAATAAAAAAAGTTTGCAGGTTTATGGGCTTGGTATTGTCTTACTGTTATCTATGAAAAATGAAGTTATGGAAGCATTGTTAAGACAACATGGTAAGAAGATATATAATTATCTTCTGAAAATGCTACGTCATTCCGAAGACGCTGAAGACATCCTTCAAAGTGTTTTTCTGGCGTTTTATCAGAAAGCTGACTCCGTTAATGAGGAAAGCTATCTCCCATATCTTTACAGAACCGCTTATAATAGAGCAATCAACTATTCAAAAAAGAGACAAAAACTTGTCCAGCAACCCGAAGATTTTGAAATCCCCGCCCCGGAAGAGGAAAGTCGCGAGGAAGCAATCAGGCGATTAGGGAAAAACAAAGCTATTGCTACCGCGCTTCAGACTTTGAATGAACGGGAAAAACTCGTTATTGAGTTACAATACTATCAAAAAATGAGTTACTCACAGATAGCCCGGATATTAGATACAACCGAATCTGCAGTAGATTCATTACTTGTTCGGGCAAAACGAAAATTGAAGAAAAAAATATCGCAGGATTTATCGTCAAACTCTGTCCAGAAAAGTACAAGGAGTAAACAATGAGATGCGAAAAAGTAAAAGACAGGCTGAATGCTTACTTAGACAAGGAATGCGCCGCTGGCGAATCCACTGAGATAAGAAAACATTTAGAGTCTTGCATAGATTGCCAACAGGCTCTGCGCGAACTTCAGCAAGTCAATAGCTTCTTGGGCGAATATCAACCTCAAGAAGTGCCGCAGTATCTCAATCAGGCTATCTTAACGCAAATACGTAAGAGTCGCAAAGTATCAGTTTTCAAGAGGTTTCGTAAAACAGTTGTTGCCTTGTCAACAGCCGCAGTCATGCTATTCGGTTTCTTTTTGAGTAGTACATTGACGTTTGCCGGCTCTGGTAATCCTATAGTGGCAGACCAATCCTACGAGTTTAACCTTGGACAGCAAACCTACTACAGTTACTTTCTCGGAGAATGATTATGAAAACGAAAACCATTACTTTTTTATTGATTCTGTCGTTAGCGTTTAATATGGCAATTTTCGCGGGATTGATTTACTTCAATTTCTACGGAAGAATTAATCACCTTCCTCCACCAGGCGTTCATCCTGATCCAGGAATGCAGAACCGATGTGCTTACCCGCATGTTCGCGAGTTCATGGAAAAAACCAGAGAGATGGTGCATCCCCTCAGGATGGAGTTCGAAGACTCAAGGCAATCTTTTATCAAATCTCTGATGAATCCGGAAGCAACAGAGAAAGAGATAAAGTACCTTTTCAAGGAGTCTCTCCATAAGCAAATGCGGATGGAAGAGGAGATTGGAAAACACATGATCGAATTTCGTAAGCAAATGTCGCCAGAAGCGGCACGGAAATACTTTAAAATATTTTCAAGACAAAAACATAACCAAATGAAAAGGAGAAGAAGATGAAAAAGCTCGTAATAATCACCC
>JAIOTM010000256.1 GCA_021106755.1 Candidatus Cloacimonadota bacterium
AATTCTGGTCTGATAGCCGCTTCGCTCAATTAGTAGCGAGCCGCAATCGGGGCAGTAAGTATTGGTTCCGGTTTCAGTCTGGATATTGCCGATATAGACATGCTTCAGATAGTTGAAGGCTGTACTCTGTGCTTTTTCCAGTAATGATAGAGGAGTTGGCGGGGTTGAGCGTTTGTATTGAGGATAGTACCGCGAAAGATGCAGCGGAATCTGATGATTAATATTTCCGAGAAATTCTGACAGGGCTTTGATATCCTTATCGTTTTTGCCCGGAATAACGAGGGTTGTAACTTCGATATGGCAGTGTTTCGCGGCAGTCTCAATTGTTTCTATGACAGGCGCAAGGCTGGCTCCGCAGATGTTGTGATAGAAATCATCGCTCCAGGCTTTCAGGTCGATATTCATAGCGTTGATGTAAGGAAGTAGCTCCAGTAAAGGTTCCTGCTGAATGTAGCCATTTGTTACCATTACTGTACGAATACTATTTTTTCTCAGAAACGCGGCACTTTCTAAAACATACTCGAACCAGGTTATTGGCTCTGTATATGTAAAGGCTACAAGCTCAACTCCACGCGGGCGGCATTCTTTCAGTAGATTTTGCGGAGATAGCCTGAAGGCTTGCGTTTCAAACTGGCTGATACTGTAATTCTGGCAAAAGTCGCAGCTCAGGTTGCAGGAGTTGTGTCCAACTGAGAGAATCGGTTGTCCCGGCAGCATGTGGTAGAGCGGTTTTTTTTCGATAGGATCAATGTTCAGCGTGACCGTTTTGCCAAAACTGGTCGCGAAAAGTTTTCCTTCAATGTTTTGCCTTACCCGGCAGATTCCACTACCACCCTCTGTAATAATACACTCATGAGGACAGAGCTTACATTGAACGTCCAGGTTTTCTCACTTATTGTCATACATTGCTTCGTGCATAGTTACCGCCTGATACGCAGAAAGGATTTCAATAACTCAAGGTTTTTGTCTAACGAATCCGCATGCTCAATAAGAGTTTGCCGGGCGTTCATACCCATTTCCTGCCGCTCTTCCGGGTGATGGTAGAGAAATCGGATAGCTTTTGGAAGCTCTGAACCTTCTACAATATGTATCGCGTTATTTATTTTTAGTTGCTCTACTGAGTGGCGGCAGGAGTGATGGTGTGGACCTATCAGAATGGGTTTACCATAGAAGGCTGACTCTAAGGGATTATGTCCCCCGAAGTTGGTGAAACTTCCTCCGATAAGGCAAATATCCGCCAGTGCGTAGAAGCTGGTCAGGATGCCCATTTCATCTACAATCAGCAGCTTACCTGTCTCCTTTCTGGATGTAAGTGCGGGATTGAAACCTGCTTCCCTGAAATGGGTGACTATTTCCTCAAGCCGTTCAAGGTGGCGGGGAACAATAACTGTCTTGATGTCCATTTCAAGGTTCAATTGACAAATAGTCTTTATCAGAAGGAGTTCTTCGCCTGGACGCGTGCTGCCAAATACGCAGATGAAGTCATCTGGAGTATAGCCGTATTTGCTTCTCAGCTCATTAATATCCCACTCTGGCAGATTCAGAGCAAATTTGAGATTGCCTGTGTAATGAGCGGGACAAATGCCAAGGCTACTGTAATAATCCGCGTCCTGACGGGTTTGAGCACCCACCATCCGAATCGCCTTGAAAGGTCGCCGCCAGAGAAACATGCTCTTCTCGAAATCGTTATGAGATTTTTCCGACATTCGCCCATTGATGATAACAACAGGGATATTCTTTTTCCCCGCGAGGCTCAACATATTGGGCCACAACTCGGTTTCGATAATAATCAATAATCGTGGATTAAGTTTTTTGAACGTGTTCCGCATGAGATGAGGATAATCCAGTGGAAGGATAAATGCGGAGAGCTCGGAGTGGATATTCTGGGCTGTTTCTCTGCCGGTTATTGTCATTGTGCTGATAACTATCGGCAAATCGGTATATAGTTCCCTGAGTTTGACAATAAGCGGCTTAACCGCGTTAACCTCACCCACCGACGCACAGTGAATCCAGATGCTTTGGCTTGAATCTGGAACAGTTCCCCAGAGCCGTGCCGATAGCTCACCTTTTCTCGACTTTGTTACCACTATCAGAACGATTACGGGCAAGAGTAAATAAAGCAACAAGTTATAAATCAGTAAAATCATCGAAACCTCAATTCACAAAACCATGCAAGGCATTCCTTGACAAGAATTTTATCCGCATTTAGCTCAACCCAATTCAAAATCTGGAGGAATAATGGCGATAATTGCTCCGACTGTTGCCAAACGAAGGCGACCTGTTCCTGTATCTGTAAAGTTATTGTTGCTGATTGCGGTGGTGGTTGGTATATCAATACGCGGGTGTTATCGCAAACAGGAAAAACGAATCGTGCAGTTCCATAGTCCCGAAATAGTTGAAGTGTCTTCCAATACTGTGGAAATCCTTATCAGTATCAAGAACACTACTCCACGCAATCTGGAGAAACCGCTCTATATAATAATCAATTCCAATATGCGGGAGAAAGTCTGTTCCCGCATTACCAGTAAACGATTGATTAAAGCCAACACAGATAAACGTTACCGTTTTGTTCTCACATTAGAGCATCCCCTTTTTAAGGAAGAAAAACTTCATCCACCTCTGGTGGAAATATTCCAACCGTCCATTTTTTAAATTTAAGATTTAAGCTTTGTATTAGGTTCCAATTAATCACAAAGTCGAAACAGTTTTGAGTTGATTGTATTAAATACTGAAGATAACATGAATTGAGTACCGAATAATTTTAATAATAAGGGAGGAAAAATGTTAGAAGACAAACATCTTGAAAAAGCCAAAGAGATAGTAAAAGGGCATCGTAAGCGTAAAAGCTGTAACAAGTGCTACGACCGTGGCTGGATAGGAGTTAACGAGAACCACATGCTGGTTATCTGCCAGAAATGCGTTGATACCGAAGCCGCAATGGTGGAGTGGAAAGCCTATGTGCTGACTCAGCCAGAACTGAAAGAAACTTATCCTGAAATCTTTGAAGAAGCAGAAAAAGCAACAGAAGAAAAAACTTCAGAAGTAGAAGAAACGGAGACTACTGAAGAGATTGCTGAAGAAGGTGCTGAAGAAGGTGCTGAAGAAGGTGCTGAAGAAGGTGCTGAAGAAGGTGCTGAAGAAGGTGCTGAAGAAGCTTAGGTTAACGTTTCGAGAATTACTTCCTTTACCCGCCGCGCGGCTTGTCCATCTGTGTAAGCATATACTTTGTCGCGATCAATGATAAGCTGTTTCAGACGGATTTCGTTAGGGTGCAACGCTTTTTCGACTGCGTCGATTAACTGCCGCGGATGGTCTATATGCTCAAACGAATCCGCAAGCCATTTACTCGTGTCTTCTTCCATCAGAGGTTGACCATCGTGGTGAGCCAGTTTTTTATTCAGATTGTAGATAACCCCACATTTCCCTAACGCCAGATATTCGTTAATAACGCTGGAACCGTCACTTATCATTACCTCGGCGGCGGCGAGATAGGGCAGAATGTTAACTTTGCATTTCGGAACCAGCTTGATAGTGGGGAATCGCAGTTGCAGATATTGAAAAATAATGTGCTGAAAATGGGAGACGTATTTACCGTTCCAGCTATATGGATGAAGTTTTACAACAACATTTCCCACCCGGCTGAGAGCAGGAATAGTAGTTGCCAGTTTATAGATTGAAGTAGGTCTGTATGAAGGGGCGTATAGTATAAAAGGACGTTCCGC
>JAIOTM010000336.1 GCA_021106755.1 Candidatus Cloacimonadota bacterium
CTAGAACACCTTCTCTCAGCTCTCCCATTTCAATCATTATAATTATTTTATGGCTTTTATTCAGCTTTTTTGCGGCTCTGGATAATGCCATTATCGTAGAGATTTCGGTGTTAACACTTATGTCTGCATACTTTACAATATTCGCAATATCCCGGGTTGCTGGAGGTTTAATATATATTGTTTCAATATTATCATTGAGGAGTTTTATGTTTTTCAGATTTGTTGTTCTGGAATCACAAATTTGTTTCACTCCGAGTTTCAGCAATTCTGTCAGATACAATTTATTTCCACACAAGACTTTAGAAACAACAGCCCATTGAATATTTCTGGATTTAAATAATTCTTCTAGAAAGGTAAAATTATGTTTCAGTTTCGCTGAATTAAGTTCTAAATATGCCACGATTTTCCTCTTTTAACTAATTCCTACTACATTATATAGGTTTAATGTATCTCATTTCCAGATATTTATTAGTAAATCCAACTTTTTCATACAGTAATTTAGCGGGATTGTCTGCTTCAACGTGAAGTGCTATATCGCCATCAGTCAAATCAATTGTTTTGTTCATTAAGAATCTTCCTATTTTTTTTCCCCGGTGTTTGTTGTGAACTGCAATGTAAACAAGTAAGTTATCAGGAACATACCCGTTCATTCCCGTACAATTTATTATCACTGCTCCCACTATTTCATTCTGAAGCTTTGCAACGATAACAATACCGCCAGTAAATTTATCGTTTGCAAGTGCATAATCAACAGATTTCTGTATATCTTCCTCTGAATCTCTATATTGTTCAAGATGATGATAGAGGAATTGAACAACATTGTATTTCTCTTCTATTGCAGGTTTACTATCTGGTGTGTAAACAGTCAGATTTATTTTCATTATGTATCTCCTTGTTGTTACAAATCATGGATACTTATCTGACTTTGTAATAGACTGCTACGAAGTCAAGCTCAAACTTTCCGTAAAAAATATTAGAAAATCATTTACATCCGGAACGTTTGATACATTAAAGAAATTGAACGTAGAAAGGACGCAAAAATGTTCAAGTCAATATGGGTAACGCTGACAATGGCACTTATGATTTCGTTGATTGGGGCAGTTTCGGAAACAGAGCCGAATTCATACTGGGACGAAGCTGGAGTTCTCCTGATAGAAAACGGGATTCACGATGGAATGATTATGCCGGGAACTGATTACGATTATTGGGCGTTTGAAACTTTGCAGGGAGATACAATCATTGTCGAAACCTGTAATCTGACGAATCTCGACACTAAGCTCTGGATTTTTGGACCGGATGGAACTACTCTGCTGGCATCTGGCGATGATGAATGCGATTTGCAAAGCTGGGTTTCGATAATAACTCCGGCAACAGGCGTTTATTATTTTGAAATAGGCTCCTATGCCGAGAATATGGGATTGTATCAGGTATCGCTGAGTGGGGCTTCACCTTTTATTGCTCCATACTACCCGGATTATGCCACAAATCCCAATCCCGCCGATGGAGTAATGAATGTTCAGGATAATGGCACCCTTAGCTGGACATTCGGAGCTGACACGGAAACTTATGATCTTTGGTTTGGTATTCAAGGCAATATGGTCGAAGTAGTTTCTGGCGGAGTTGCTGGCGGGGAGGGTTCTACTGGAAGTTATGCCTTTTCAGTGCTTCAACCCGAAACCACCTACGAATGGCAGCTTATTCTGCATAACACGAATACACGCTTCTCTACTGATGGACATTTATGGAATTTCATTTCCCGAATAGACGCGATTACCGCAATTCCATGGCACGAGCAGTTCAATGTGTGGCCTCTTGACTATTGGGAGTTTGGAGGACCAAGAAGTTGGGAGCATTATCCATCTGCTAATAACGGTTGTATGGAAGCCAATTTCTGGTACTGGGACGATGGCTTTGCCGAAATGACCACTCCGCCAATAATACTGGATGGAGATTGTCAGTTGCAATTCAGATGGTCACACGATTTTGATAGCTACTATCATGAGGATTCGCTGAATGTCTCCATAACAAATGGCAACGGCAACTGGACAACACTTCTTGATATGTGCGGTCCTGATTTTGATTCTCACGACGGTGCGGGCAACTCTTCTCCCGGTTCTTTCATACTTATGACAGCGAATCTCTGGCAATGGACTGGTGAACAGATTCAGATAAAATTCCACGCGTTTACAGGATTTGGTCTCAATCTCTATATTGATGATGTTCGGGTAATCTATTTTGATAATATACTCCCACCTACCGGATTAGAGGTTTCAGGGACAGGAGTATTTACATGGACTCCACCAACTAACGTGGATAATCGGGATTTCAATAACTACTGGGTTTTCCATAATAACGTTTTTCAGGGGCAAACCGACGAAACAACCTGGGCCTTCGATGTTTCAGGGCTGGTGCTCAATCAGACCTACACAGCCGGGGTGAAATCGTCTTACGACAGTGGGGATTCGGAGCTTATCAGTATTGATTGGGTTTATACAGGTAATCCAACTGGTGATGATTCTATCACACCGACAGTAACGTGCCTTGAAGGTAACTTTCCTAACCCCTTCAACCCGGAAACAACCATCCGTTTTGCCTTGAATCAGCCTGGGCATGTTTCGTTGAATGTTTACAATTGCCGCGGGCAGTTAGTCAAAAAGCTGGTCAATAAACACATGCCAGCAGGCAGGCATAGTGTTTTGTGGAATGGCGTAAACTCCAGTGGTAAGAGTATTCCAAGCGGCGTCTATTTCTATCGGATGGTATCAAATGGGTATGTTCATACCGATAAGATGATACTGCTGAAATAAAAAAGCGTCCCTGGTGCGACTCGAACACACGACCTCTTGCTCCGGAGGCAAGCGCTCTATCCAACTGAGCTACAGGGACGAATTAAACACAAAAATATTTTGACATAGATGACTGTCCAATCATTTTTTGCGAAATCTGATATAGAGGAGACCCACATGAAAAGAATTTTAGTAATCGGCATCCTGCTGTTGAGTTTATCAGCAGGTTACCTTATCGCAGAAACAAGTCCAATCCAGAAATTCCAGAAAGACCCAACAACTGAGAACCTTCTCGAAGGTATTGCAAGCTACACCAAAGAGATGAAAGACGACCCCGATAACACGGTTCCACAAATAATGCTGAACTGGCTGTTGCTTACCGCCTATAACAACAACCTGGATAAACTTGACGCGAAATTCGATGAATTAGCTGTGGGCATGAAATTTCAGTTTGCTAATCAGCAACTCGCAATTGGTGAGTTTGACACAGCTATAAAAACCTATGACAAGATAAACATGTCATCACCAAAATGGTCTTGCCCCTGGAGACACAAAGGCGAAGCATACTACAAGTCAGGACAGATGGAAGCTGCTGAGAAAGCGTTTTTGAAAGCAATAGAGACCCGTGAGACACATTATGACGCCTATGTATGGTTAGCAAAAGCTCAAATGAAAATGAAGAAATACAAAACAGCTTTAGAGTCTCTGGAAAAAGGACTTACATACAAAGGGAAAGATATTGAGGAACCGGAAGAAGAGGTGTCCAGCATTGAAGAATACACACTTCACTATCAACTACTGAAGAAAAATAACAAACCGGAAGCAGAAAAAATCGCCGCCAAGCTACAAAAAATAGACCCTGACGGCGACTGGAAAAATTTCGAGTGATTATGAGTTAAAAGGTTGTGCCAAACTGGAAGTGCGGCTCCCAATTATCCTCGTCCAGACTATAGGCATAATCGAAACCAATTAATCCAAACGGGCTACGGACACGAATTCCAATGCCCGTTCCTTTTTTCAATTTCCACAAGTTGAATTCTTCGAACCTGTTGAAACTATTACCAGCGTCAAAGAACAGCAGTCCAACAACCGCGTCTCCGCCCATAGGTATGGCGTATTCTGCCGAAGTAGTGAACATTCTCTTACCGCCATCGTCAGGACCTACGGAGCGGTCGGGATAGCCACGAATACCATCGGGACCAGTTCCGCCGAGATAAAATTTTTCTTCCGGTGGCGGTTCGGAAGAGTCGTCGTATTCCGTAACATACCCCAAACGCCATTTTGTGCGAAGAGCCAGCTTCCAGAATGTCTTAATATACCAACGGGATTCCGCGATGAATTTGTAGTAGTCAAAATTGCCCATCAGTACAGGTCCGCCCCCAATCTCGTTGTAAAGTGTAAACTGCGTACCAGTTGTCGGGAAGAATACATTGTCGCGGCTGTCCCGTGAAAACGTCAGCGAAACTGAGCTATTATCCTGCCAACCTTTTTCCGATAAATCAATCAGACTTTGTGAGGTTGATTCGTTTTCATCTTCCAGTAAATCATATTTCTTGGTGGAATATGAATAGCCAAGAATGACTTTAGCGAAATTGAGAAACCAAACCGGACGTCCAACCCGAACTGAGAAACCGTTTTTATGAACCTGATAGTTGTAAGAACTCCATTGTTTCTGAGTATGGTAAAGACTGAATCCCCCCAACGTGTTGGTGTCGTACAGATACGGATTGTTGAAACTGAACTCGAAATCCTGAGTTGTACCGCCAAATTGCCAGCTAACGGAAGAACTCCACGAATTTCCCAACAAGTTGTTTTGAGAAACCGATAATTGACCAACAAATCCATCATTTGAGTTATAGCCTACTCCGGCATTTGCGGTGCCGGAAGGTTTATCGGTAAGGTGAATAATCAGATCAATATCACCGTTTTCGTTGATTGGTTCGTAATCGAGATTAAGATTTGGTTCAAAAAATCCCATGTTATAGATATTCTGCTGAGATCGCATCACTAAAGATTGCTGAAAATAGTCACCGGGATGTATCATCAGTTGTCGTCGAATCACTTTCTCTTTTGTTTTGCGATTGCCTATGATATGTATTTTGTGAATCTTCGCGCGAATATTTTCATGGACAGTGAGTTCAATATTGACTTTCTCACCTACTTTTATCAACAATTCGTCGAAAACGGAGTAGATATAGCCGTCCTCATAGTACATAGTACGTGCTTGTTGCAGTTGTTTCTCAAACTTCTCCATATCAAAGAGTTCATCTTCGCGGAAGGTAAAGCTTTTGAGCAGGGCTTCATCTGTAAAACGTATGTTCCCCGAAATACTGACTTTCCCAAATCTGTATTGCTCTCCTTCATAAAGATATATATCAATCACCATGTTTTTCTCATCCGAAATATTTTCTTCATGAGAAATGACCCGCGAATCTATGTATCCCTTGTTGTTCAAATATTTAATAATGACCTGCAAATCTTCGTCGAACTTCTCCCGTTCAAACTTGCCAGACCTGAACAGGCTTTTCTGCTTGGTTGTCATTTTGGAACGCAGTTTCTTTGCTGGTATCTCCCGATTTCCATGAAAATTTATTGTTTTGACACGGATTTTTGAACCTTCATCAACATACACCTCAAGATTTACCATATTGTCGTCGGTTACTTCCGGCTCAAACAGCAACTTAGCAAAGTGATAACTCTTTTCTTTATACTCTTTCTTTATCTTGTTGGTTATCTCTGTTCGTAAAAACGGTGACCAGTAAGCTCCCTTTTGCAATCCTGATATTTCTTTAAGCTTCTTATCGCTGAGTTTAGTGTTGCCGTGGAATTTCACTTTGTTAATTATTGGGAATTCCTTAACATCAACGTAAACAACAATTCCCTCAGCTTTCTCTTCAATTGAGATACTTACATCATCAAAGACACCGAGTTGATACAGATTCTTAATCGAAGCAGATGTGTTGTCGCCTGTCAGAAATCCGCCCAATTCGAAGGAAAGAACCGACTGAATCAGAGCTTCATCGATATTCGTGTTCCCGCTTATTACTATATCGCTCACCATGTTAGGTGTAGCGGAAAGTGCAAAAACTATACTCAGTAGTAAACCGAAAAATACGGCTTTTTTCATTCAACCTCCAACAGTTGATTTAGTATGTCATAAGATATTACTCAATTTCTTCGTAAAGGATTTTTTATACAAAACGCAACACTGTTGAAATGGTAACACAATTTCCAAGGTATTTGAGATTTAATATAACTTCTCGTTTTCTGATTCTCTCATTACCTGAGCACAGCTTTTGCCAAAATCGGTAGTCAACTGTTTTAGAACTGTACGAATCACTGGTACTTCAAGTAGGGAGACATGAAACACTGGAAGGAAGATGGTAAAAAAACTCAAACCTGATATTTTAAAAAAATGGGGGTATATGTGGAATTATCCGAATAATATTTGACAAAGTAAAATAAGCATAAAACTTCGTAAAAAATCGAATACTCGGAGGACTTAGATGAAGCGATTTATTTTAATCGTGTTATGTTTTATGGTAATGCTACCCCTTGTAGCTCAGATGCCGGATGCTGACAAAGTTTCTTACGAAGTGCGACTGAATCCTGAAAGGATTAGTCCCGGACTTGAAGGAATTATTGAAGTAACCTTCACATTGCCATCGCATCTGCACGCTAACAAGCAGGAAGATTACCTTTTCATAGAAACAGAACCTTTCGAGGGAATAGAGTTTTTTCCAACTACATACCCCAAAGGTAAATTGCACGATGGAATAGTCTCCTATTATGGAACATTTACTCTTGAAAAACGATTCAGAGTAAGTGCCGATTTAGCTCCGGGTGAAATATCCATGAAATCTTTCGTAGGCTGGCAGGTGTGCATAGAA
>JAIOTM010000359.1 GCA_021106755.1 Candidatus Cloacimonadota bacterium
GGGAGAGCGTTTTACTTTGTAATCTTTAGTATCGCTCAGGTGCAGGTGATTTTCAAGTAGTTCGAGGAATTTCAGGAAAGTGGTTTCGCGAAGGGATACCAGTTCCTTTCGTCCGATGAATTCCCTGATTCCCGGATATGTCTTCATCCGCAGAATTGCGAACAGGCACAACTCAAAAGATTTACCACTGCGCCAGGTGCCGGAGTCCACCACGATGTCGTTTCGGGCAAGCTGCCTGAAAAAATTTACCTGATTAAGATTAAGCGTAATCTCAGATGGAATTTGCATCTATACCCTCAATTTTCATCTCTGTCCAGCTTGTCGTGGCATTATTCTCCGGTATCATGCCTGTATAGTTGAAAATGTTTTTCCGGCAACCACTTAGCTGATTCAGAATTGCTGAAGCATCTTTGAGTTTCATTTCACCTTTGGAAATATCTGCCATTGTACGCTCTTCGATTAAGCGGGCGTTATCTAATCCTGTGCGTTGGGCACGGGTGATTTCGAAGCTCAGGTCAACTTCTTCCAGTGAAGGAGGAGCTGTGGTTTTCTGCTCTTCGGATAAGTAATTAGCAGCTGTTTTCAAGCTGATGCTCTGTTCTTTGCAAAATACTTCCAGTTTCTTGTCACCGGAAGTTATCCATTCTTTGATGATTGATTTCCAATCATATTTCATACTGCCATCCTTTAAGTAGAATTGATGTATTGTAAGACTCCTATATTGTTGCTATTATAGTAAATATGTCAAGAGATTTAATGTAAAATATAAAGAATGTCGCGTAACTGCAATAAGAAAAGGATAGAAGATGCCGTTAGAAACCAAATGACAAATTACTTGACGCAAGCACCGACTGCATATTCCTTCATTCAAATAGAGGAGTCTATGAGTACAAAGAAAAAGAGTAGCAGTAAGAAAAAAGGAAACAACGGTGGATTACTGATTGTTTTCATTGTTTGTCTGGCACTTGTGTTTGTGATTTATTTTCTTAGCCGTGACCCGGCAAAGGACGATTCGCAAAGGATGCAGACAGCAGAGGATGCAGATGTGATGGAGCCTGATGTAGAGGACATATCTCTGCATGAGACAATAATTGCAACTGCCCGGCAACTTGGCGTTGAGGAAAAGTTTATTCGAATCAAAGAAAAGTCAGATGGTAAGTATTACTATATCCCCCTGAATGGAGACGAGCTTGATTTACCTTTTGCTAATGCTCTGTTTAAAGGTAAATGCGAAAGTGCCGGTGCAAAAATAATAAGTGGTGAAGAAACTCCAACCGGTAACGCACAAACACTTTATATTTCTACTCCAGACGGAGCAACCTACGTGCTCAAGTTGTTCTTTGACACACGCAATCGTTATTCAGCGAGAAAACACCAGTTAGTGGTGTTGGTCGATGATTTTGGTGGTATAAGTGGTAAATTATTAGATGAATGGTGTTCGAATACCGATTACCGTGTAACTTTTGCTATTATGCCTGATTTAAGGCATACTACAACCACAATGGAAAAAGCGGCGGCAAGCAATCACGAAGTAATTATTCATATGCCTATGGAGCCTCGTTCTTACCCCAGAGATGATCCCGGTAAAACCGCGATTTATGTAGAGATGAGTAACAGTACTATTGAGAAACGAGTTAAGCGATGGATTGACGATATTCCCCTCGCTATTGGCGCGAATAACCACATGGGAAGCCTGGCAACCTCAGATGAAGAGGTGATGCGGGCTGTGTTGGGCGTTCTGAAAAAGCATGATAAAATTTTTATCGACAGCTATACCAGTGCGTCATCAGTTGGCTATCAAATGGCACAGCAGATGCTTATGCACACCGCACGTCGGGATTTATTTCTTGATGATCCCGATATCAGCGATAAAACCTTAAAAGAGCGGCTGAAAAAACTGGAGTACCTTAAAACAAAGCAAAATACAGTCATAGTGATTACTCATTGCTTCGACCGGAATCGGTTAGATTATCTTAACAGGTTTATAAAGGCTGCCGAGAAAATGGGATATGAGTTAACATCACTCTCCCGGATGTTTGAAAGCGAACTGCCGGAGCTTATGTAGTGAGTTGGATAAAGTCCATATTACTTGGTGTTATCCAGGGGCTTACAGAATTTCTGCCTGTGAGTAGTTCGGGACACTTAGCGATATTTGACCATTTTCTTGATGCTTCAGCGTCAATCAGTTTCGATATATTTGTTCATTTAGGTACGCTGTTGGCTGTGCTCATATATTTCCGCGAAGATGTGCGATTGCTTGTTGTATCGCTGTTTACATGGCAGAAACCTGAAGACGCACCCCATCGCCGATTGATGCTGTTGCTTTTCGTAGTGACTGTTGTTACCGCAATTCCCGCCTTGTTATTGAAAGACAAAATTGAAGTGATTCGTGAGTTTCCCCGGGTTGTCGCACTTATCTTGATTGCTAACGGCTTTATCCTGCTTATCAGTGACCGCCAAGAAGGGGGAGAGGGGAAAGCCGAAAAATTACCATGGCTGAAAGCGGTTTATATTGGTATAGCCCAATTTATAGCAGTAGTTCCAGGTATCTCCCGCTCTGGTTCCACAATTACAGCCGGAATTTTCGGAGGATTAACCCGTAGCGAAGCCGCACGATTCTCGTTTCTGTTATCAATTCCAGCTATACTGGGGGCTAACATTTTCGCTATCCGTGATATAAGTACCCTTGAGATGGCAGAATTGAAGTACTACTTAGTTGCTTTTGTCGCGGCTTCTGTTTCAGGTTATCTCGTTATTTCGCTTCTAATTCGACTGGTTCAGAAACGTAAACTGAAATATTTTGCTTACTACTGCTGGGCTTTTGCTTTGATAACCCTTGTGCTGATTACGATACAGGGATAATTGATGGCTAAATCAAAAAACATATCATCTCATGATTTCCACGATGGATTTCCCGCAAAATACACAGGTAACATCTATTTTTTCTACGGTGATGAAGCCTACCAGAAAGAAGTTCTATTACGAAAAGTGCGGAAGTGGTATTTCAAAGAAGGAATCAGCGATTTTGATTTTGAACGCTTTTATGGTGGAGATACCTCTGCTGGTACACTATTGGAACTTATCGAAACCAGACCGTTTATGGCAGAGCAGAGAGTTATCGAAATACGAGATATTGGTAGTATGCGAGCTAAAGATTTGGCTCAACTGACTCCAAGCTTCAAGAATCCTGCCGATCATGTCGTTCTTCTGATAACCTGTGGAAAACCGGACAAACGTCTGGGTTGGGTTAAGGCACTGCTAAAAAACGGGATAGCTGTTGAATGTAAACCTCCTCGCTATGCCAGAGAAGTGGTTAGTTGGTTAAATCGGCGGGCACGACATGCGAAAAAGAATCTTGATCATAGGGCGGCGGAATTATTTGCCAGCATAACAGAGATGAACTTCCAGATTATCTCTAACGAGTGGGAGAAATTGCTGTTATACACCCGTGACAGTGCTGACATTACCGAAGATGACATAATGGCAAGCGTGGGGATGCAGAAATCACAGAATGTTTTCAACTTACAGGATGCCTTAGGGAATAAAAAGGTGTCTGATGCCGCGAGAATTATTGATGGGATGTTGTCGCTTGATCCCAAGAGTCAGATGTTGATGACTATCACAATGCTTTCACGATTCTATCAAATAGTATGGCGCATAAACGCTTTGCGTGCCAAACGCTTTAACGACAGAGAAATAGAAACACGATTCATGCCTGATGTGCCTTTTTATAAGGAGAAATATTTCCGTGCCGCTGATAACTATCCTATTCCTGATGTAATGAAAGCTTTCCGTGCCTTGCTGAACGCGGATATAGCCGCTAAATCCTTTGACCCGAAAACAGTTAGAACTTGTGGATTAGTATTGGTGCAGGAATTATGCTTGAAATAGACCCAAATCACCGTAGCGGTTTCATCTGCATTACAGGTCGTCCTAATGTCGGTAAATCCACATTAATGAACCAGTTACTTGGTGAACGCCTCTCAATTATCTCACCCAAACCACAAACAACACGCAACGCGATAAAAGGAATTCTTACAACCGATACAGAGCAAATGGTTTTCGTGGACACACCTGGATTGGTACAGCCACGCTATGAGCTACAGATTCGGATGCGCAAGTACATTGAACAAAGTATCAATAGTGCCGATATTGTGCTGTTTGTAACTGCAATAAAACAGTTTCCCACCGATTATGACAACGAACTTATGGAATTGATTCTTCGACAGAAAACGCCTGTTATCGCTGTCCTTAATAAAAAGGATATAGCGAGCCCTGAGCTACTTGAGCAGAAGCTTGAGTTGATGAAAACCTTCAATTTCGAGCGTATTCTTTCGCTTTCCGCTCTCCACGGGGATGGAGTGGAAGAGTTATTGAAAGCTATGAAGGAGCTTCTACCGCTATCGCCTCCTCTCTATTCAGAAAATCAACTGACAGATTTGCCAATACGCTTCTTTGTGCAGGAAATAATCAGGGAACAGATATTTCTTATCTACGGACAGGAGATTCCTTACTCATCTACGGTAATCGTGGAAGATTACAAAGACTTTCCCAACAAAGCGGAGATTCATGCTAATATCTGGCTTGAACGTGCTTCGCAGAAACCGATTGTGTTGGGGAAGGGTGGGAGTAAAATAAAGCAGGTACGTCTGCAAGCTGAGAAACTAATCCATGATATGATTGGTAAAAGAGTAAAGCTGGATTTATGGATTAAAATCAAGAAGAACTGGAGAAAGAAGAAAAACGCTCTGAACGAATTTGGTTATTATTAAACATATATTGTGCAATGAAATAGTACTAACCTTCGGTCGAAATAACAATAAGAAATGAAGATATGGAAATCTAAAGGGAAACTTCCTCTGGCTACTTTGTAGCCACCCTATCTTTATTAAATCGGGAGTAAGATTCAGAAAAGAAACGGTCTTCACATAACTGGTAAATAATATATGGTGTAAATAACAAAATGGCAACACAAGTTACTTAATATGAAAGATAGAACTGAACTACAGAAATGAAAGATTATGACAAGAACCGTATATTGTATATCTTCAATTGCAAATCAAAAATGATAAAAACCTCTTTTTTATTGCATTTCCTGAACCTTACTATATTTTTATAGTATTAGATGAGATTTGATTTCAAATAATTGATTATCGGAGAATATAGAAACTGATATATGTCTGAGGAAAAAAAACGGTTATCCAGCACTATCTTTAAAGGGCTTTTCCTTTTATTGATTTTATTATTTTTCGCGCTGATTGTAACAAACATCATTCACGAGAAATACCACGCACGTGTAAAACACGAACTTATTCGTCGTGTCACACTGGATAAGCGTAAAGCAACGCTTCAGCAAGACACGCGAGATGTAATTGTCCATATTGCATTACGTCGTGACGAAGCTGTTGAGATTGTGAAGAAAGAAATGCGGGAGCGTGTTCAGAATCTCACGAGCATTGCGACTCGCTTAAGCCAGCTATCTGGAAAAAAATCAAATCGAAGCAAAATATTACAAAAATTGTCCACAGTTGTCAACATCGCACGCTATCACGATGGTCAGGCGTTTTTCTTTTTACTCAACGTAGATGGTTCTGAACTGCTGATGCCTGTACATCCGATTACGGAACCATCATTAAAGGATTACAGGAATAAAGAAGGCAAATTTATATTCCGGGAAATCGCTACTAAAACCAAAGCAGATAAGAATGGATATTTTACATTAGACTGGCCAGCACCAGGAAAGGGAAACGATTTGTACACGGCGATAGTTTTTGCTCACCATTTCGCACCTCTCAATATAATTATTGGAACAATAGCCTACAACGATTATATTGAGCAAAAAATACAGACCAGCGTTATTAAGACTATCTCCTCTTTAACCTGCGATAACCGCCATATCCTTGTCTTTGATTATGATGGCTATGTTTTATCGCATAATAATTCATCTTTTCAAAATGAATACTTAATAGACTACACTAACTCGGATGGAGTAAAGGTATTTCGCGAATTGCTTCAGGTGGGCAGAAAGAAAGAAGGTGGCTTTCTCGAATACAAAGAAGAAAAGCCTGTTCTTGGTGAAATCCAGACTAAAATAAGCTATGCCGGGGCATTCGAACACTGGGAATGGATAATCTGTAACAGTATCTTCTTTGACGACCTTTACAA
>JAIOTM010000095.1 GCA_021106755.1 Candidatus Cloacimonadota bacterium
ACAAAGTGATAAAATAATCCAGCTCTCCATAGCGGAGTTGCTGGCAATCGCGATAAAAAAGATTCATATAGATGAATCAATCAGTATATTATTCAGATAAGTCTGTTGGAGGAATAGATGAAATTGGAACTTAACGCTGTAAAGCGAGAACTTGGAAAGAAATCAGAACGAAAGACCATGCGCCAGGACGGATTTATTCCGGCTGTACTCTATGGAGGTGGCAGCGATGGACTCCCTGTTACTATAAACGAACGGGAATTTGTACAAAATTACCGCAAGAGTTTTGGTCATGTAGCTTTCTGGGACCTTAAAATCGGAGATGAAACCGTTACCGCGGTTATTAAAGACAAGCAAGTACATCCTGTATCACGGAAAATCGTTCATATCGATTTTATGGAACTACATAAAGGAAAGAGCATCGTTCTGGATATCCCAGTTAACTACAACGGAACACCTGTTGGTACAAAAACTGGGGGAGCTGTAGATTATCTACTTCGCTCATTAACTGTTCATTCTCTGCCAAAAGATGTGAAAGACAGCATTGATGTTGATATTAGTGAACTGGATATTGGTGATACAATCTCTGTTGGAGACCTTGAACTTGGGGAAATGGAAACAAGAATACCACTTGATGTAACTGTGGTTCATGTTTATATTCCGAGAATAAAAGCGGAAGATACAGAAGAAGAAGCCGAAGAAGAAATCGAAGGCGAAGGCGAAGGTGAAGGTGAAGGCGTTAGCGAGAAAGCCAAGGACTCAGAAAAATAAGCATGAAGCTGATTGTAGGCTTGGGGAATCCCGGGGCTAAATACAGCAACACGCGGCATAATGCCGGATTTATGGTACTTGACCAAATCGCGCGGAAAGAAAATCTTGTTTTTAAGAAAAACAGATTATACGATGCAGTGGAATTCGGATCGCTGGTTCTTGTTAAGCCAACAATTTACATGAATGACAGCGGACGAGCAATAACTTCCGCTATAACAGTCTTTCGACCGGAAGCCATACTCGTTGTTGTCGATGATATTCATCTGCCATCGGGGAAAATCCGGTTACGCGATCAGGGAGGAGATGGTGGACATAATGGTCTGAAATCTATCTCCGAAGCAGTTGGCGGAAAACAGTTCAGCAGGATTCGTATCGGGGTTAATAAACCGGAGTCCGGTAGTTTCAGAGGCTGGGTTCTGAATAGATTCAGTCAGGAAGAGATGAAGTTAATTGCTCCGGCAATTGACCTCTCAGCAAAGTTAGTTCGTCTTTTTGAACAAGGCGATTATCAAGATCTTTTAAATTTTTACAGTGCGGAGTGCGGTAAAACTAAAGACGCATAGTTCGTCTGCCGCCTCTCCTATTCTGAGAAATCCGAAAATGGATTTTTCAGGATCACAAGACCGAAGGAGGAAAAGTGAGAAACTACGAGAGCATGATTGTGCTCAATCCAGAGCTGTCCGATCAGGACAAAGAAAAAGAGAACCAGGAAATCATTGATCTAATCGTTAAAGAACAAGGCGAATTAGTTAAAACCGATACCTGGGGAAAGAGAAAACTTGCCTACGATATTGAGAAACATCGGGAAGGCTATTACATTATCAATTACTTCAAATTACCACCAGAACGCTTACTTGAGATTGAACGTCATTACAAACTCAGCCCGAATATCATCCGTTACAACTTACTTAATCTCGACTAAGGAGTTAGAATGGCAAAAGATCTGAGATTCCCGAATATCAATCAGGTAACAATTACCGGACGGTTAACCCGTGACCCGGAATTACGTTACACTCAAAATCGTACAGCACTGATAAATCTGCCGATAGCTTTCAGCCGCCGATTTCAATCTAATGGAGAATGGCAGGAGCAAACCAGTTACTGCGATGTAGTAGTATGGTCGAAGAAAGCAGAAGATTGTGCCAACTACCTCAAAAAGGGTAGCCCAATTCTTGTTGAAGGTTACCTGCAGGTAAGAACCTACGAGACCAAAGACGGTCAAAACCGTAAAGCTGTAGAAATAGTTTCCAATCGTGTTCATTTTCTGGAATGGAATGAAGCAAAAGGAAACAGCGAAGTTGCCACCGGACAAAACTACCCGGAACCTGACGGTGTAAATACAACAACCGACGATGATGTCCCGTTTTAGAAAGGAGAAAATTTAATGCCACGTACTATGCAACGTAATAGCGGACGGAGAAAAAAGTTTTTCCGTAAAAAATATTGTAAGTTTTGTGCTAATAAAGACCTGAAAATCGATTACAAAAACGTGGATTCACTGCGTTCTTTTGTTGCCGAATCAGGCAAAATCGTTCCCACCAGAATTACGGGAACTTGCGCGAAACACCAGCGGAGTCTTACCCGCGAGATTAAAAAAGCACGGATGATGGCGTTGTTGCCATTCAAGGGGGAATAACTCTGTCACTCGCACTTTATGCGGCGGCAATATCCCTTACATCTGTAATTTCCCCTCATCTGGGGTTGTTCCTTGCTATAATTATAAGTGGTCACATGCTCATCTTCGATGTCAAAGCGATACAGCGTTATTCGCTGGTATTTATCGCCATTCAGGTCTTACTGATTATTACAAATCAGATTGGCTACATCGAAGCAATGAATGCTGTGTTCGGCGTACTGATTGTTTTTGTCATGTATCTGAGGATATTGCGGCGGCATTATAGCTATCCGCTCGCGATAGTTTCTTCGGGACTGCTGGAACTGATTTTTGGTTTCTTTCGAAAATTGGTTTTCGGTGATTATTACAAAACACTCATTACGCAGGCAACTGAATTGCAAGAGGTCGCGGATGTCTTGCAGATTAGTGAGCAGCAATGGGAATCAATCCGTTCAACCCTTGAACGAACCGGAAGCCTGATGTGGGAATATCACATTGCTTTCTGGGTTGTCGCTATGCTGTCAGCACTATATACAGCTTCGCTGTTGATGCGGCGCAAAACAGTCTTCGGCTGGGAACACGCGCTTACCCGGATTCCGCATTTCGTAATATATCTGCTGATAGCCGCCCTGCTGATTACATTGATTCCTGGATTATCGTCCATCGGGAAAAACCTGATAGTTGTACTGGGCTTTGTCTATTTGATACAAGGTCTTGCTATTATCGATTTTTTCTGGGGACAATTTATGCGGCGTTCAAAATGGCTGACAGCGGTTTTTATCCTGGTTCTGGTTATCAATATTTTCCTACTGGGATTAGTAGCGTTGATGGGCTTGTTCGACACCTGGTTTAATTTCAGAAAACAAAAACATCTGGAGGATATCAATGAAAATCATTCTGAAGAGTGATATAGAGAAAGTAGGCGTAGCTGGCGATGTTGTAAATGTCGCCGATGGTTTCGCACGTAACTACCTGATTCCCAAGGGGTACGCTCTTTTCGCGTCTCCCGGCAATCTGAAGAAAGTAGAAAATATCCGGGAAATCGCTCAGGAAGAGCGTGTTAAGCGTGAGAACGAACTTAAAGAGATGGCTAAACAGATTAAAGGCATCGAAATACATTTCGAGAGAATGTCTGATAAAAATGGACATCTGTTCGGTTCTGTCTCTGAACTGGATATTGTTCAGGAATTGGAAGCACGCAACATAACTATCCACAAATCCAACGTGAATATGAGCGCACATCTTAAAGAAGTTGGCTCGTACTATGTTACAATTAAATATTCTCAGGACATTCAGGCGAACCTGAAAGTTGTTGTTGAAAGCGAAAACGCTCCCGAACCGGAACCTGCTGAAGCAGTAGCGGAGAAGCTTGATTATGAAGCACAATCTGTTGATAAAGTGGTTGTTGCAGAAGAAGTTCAAGAAAACATCGAAACCAAACCTCAAACTGAAACCGAGCCTGTAGAAGTTGCTTCGGTAGAAGAAACAGTAGAAGAAACTCCTTTGGCAGAAGAAAAACCTGCCGAATAAATTTTCCTGGAGGTTACTATGAAAAAAGTCATAGAAATCATAAAATGGGTCGCATTATTGGTGGTCTTTGCGTCACTGGGATTCGCAACCGATAACCCCACTGTGATGGTGCCGATATATCTGGTATTTTTCATAATTGTATTTGCTGTTGTGTTTTGGTATGTGAAAAACCATAAGGAACACAAAGAAAGAAATCCGGCAACTATCATGTGGGTATTCAGGATTGCCGCGATTGTATTGCTGTATATCTGCCTGATGATGCCATCTAACGCTATAAAGATGGTTTTCAGCGACTACTTCAAGTCGGGATTTGATTTCAAAGTTATCCCGTTCATGCTGGTCGGTGCTGTTCTTGTTGCTCTCGGTGTTTTCGCAGTAGTTCTTATTAACCGTAATCGCGGCAGAAACACTGGACTGGTCATGGCAGGTTATCTACTGTTGATAATTACCTCGGCACTTCCAGCCATCGGTATGATGCAGTTCGATACGAGTTACGACTCTATGGGAAAAGCTTACTACTCGGCACTCGTAATGGCTGTTACCGCGTGGTGGGGAATAGCCCTCTGGCAACGGAGCAAACAGCTTCAGGCACAGTAGATGAGCTTTGCTCCGGCTTCGAATTCAATTTCCGGATTAATTCTGGAGATTGCGGGCGAAGATTACAGAGAACTGATTCTGCTGGCTCAGGCATGGAAAAGCGTAGTTGGTAAAATCGTAGCGCGAAACGCAGGAATAAAAAGTTTTCGGCATGGAGTTATCCATGTCGGAGTGAAAAACAGTGTCTGGATGCAGGAGTTTTTTTTTAAAAAACACGAGCTTATGAACAAGCTACATAACACGACTGGTATCGAAATAAAAGATATGCTTTTCTTTGTTCGCGACCCAGCCTCTGGAGTTTTATATAATGGATAACAGAAGCGTAAAAATCGCGCCATCGTTACTTTCGGCGGACTTCACCCGACTCGGAGAAGAAATCCGTGCTTTGGAAGAAGCTGGTGCCGATATATTGCATCTCGACATCATGGATGGTCATTTTGTGCCCAACCTGACGTTTGGGTATCCCATTATAAAACAGATTCGTCAGATTACAAAGCTACCATTAGACGCCCATTTTATGGTGACGAATCCGGCAAGTTATATAGAACAATACACAAGGCTTGGAATTGAGTACATATCATTCCATCAGGAAGCGACAGTACACCACCACCGACTCGCCAACGAGATAAGGGCTGGTGGTTCAAAAGCGGGTATTGCCCTGAATCCTTCTACTCCGGTAGAAACAGTTTTCGATATTCTGTCCTGGATAGACTTTATCCTTCTGATGAGCGTCAATCCCGGTTTCGGTGGACAAAGTTTCATCCCCGTGGTTTATAAAAAAATGAAACAACTGCGGCAATATTGTCGTGAAAACGATTTGGAACTACCGGAAATTCAGATAGATGGTGGAGTAAACGGAGAAAACGCTTCCCTTCTCACAGATGCTGGTTGCGGAATTCTCGTGGCAGGTTCGTACATCCTGAAAAGCGATGATTATGCTAACAGAATCGTTTCTTTGCGGAGTTAATGTAAATGTTTGGTGATCTTACTAACAGGTTGGAATCAGTTTTCAAAAAGCTTCGCGGACAGGGAAAGCTTAGTGAAAAGAATATCAAAGATGCTTTACGGGAAGTCCGGCGCGCATTGTTGGAAGCCGATGTCAACTTCAAGATAGCCAAGCAGTTTATTGTACAAGTTCAGGAGCGAGCTGTTGGTCAGGAGGTGATGAAAAGCGTCACTCCTGGGCAACAGGTTGTAAAAATTGTCCACGATGAGTTAGTCGGGTTGATGGGTGAATCCGCTATTGATTTGAAGATGCCGGACAACCGTCTGAATAAAATTATGATGGTCGGTCTGCAAGGTTCTGGAAAAACCACTACCTGTGCCAAGTTGGCGGCTTACTTCCGTAAAAAAGGTTTCAAACCTGTGCTTGTCGCGTGTGATGTACACAGACCAGCCGCGGTTCACCAGTTGCAGGTACTTGGCAAACAACTTGATATTCCGGTAATTTCCGCTGAGACAAAAAATGTGGTGAAAATCGCCAAACAGGCTCTTACATACGCGGAACAACACCTGACCAGTATGCTTATCTTTGATACTGCTGGTCGATTGCATATAGACGCGGAAATGATGAAGGAAGTAACAGAGTTAAAGAAACTTGTTCAGCCTCATCATATCTTTTTCGTAGCCGATGCCACTTCCGGGCAGGATGCTGTTAATGTTGCGCGGGAGTTTAATAATCAGTTGTCATTTACGGGAACAATTCTCACCAAGATGGATGGAGAT
>JAIOTM010000214.1 GCA_021106755.1 Candidatus Cloacimonadota bacterium
ATGCGTCAACCGGCGTCTATTTCTTTGTCTTACAGACAGAGAATGTAAAACAGTTCCGCAAAGCGGTTCTGCTTAAATAGTCTTCGGGAAACGTCCATTTTTAAGCCCCGGCATTTGCTGGGGCTTTCTTACTGGATAAAGTGCTTGGCTTTATAACCTGTCTGAAAAACAGGAGTATCCCTGATGCTTTTATGAAATAGTTGACAGAACGGGGCGTTATGCAATGTGATATTTATTCTTTAGTTTTACAGAATTCGATTTTGAACTACGAAATTTTTGCAAAGCTTATAATCAGAAGGATGATATGAAATATTTTCTAACTTTGTTGCTCGTTTTTTCGATGGTCGTTTTAGTAGCAGATTATATTGATAATCTGGGCTTTGGTAAGCGGATGTTTAACGATAAACTCTACGAAGAAGCCATTCTGGAATTTGAAAAAGTAGTTGCTGCGGTGCCTACTTCACCCGAAGCAGAGGAAGCTTTGTTCCTTATTGGCGAGAGCTATCGCGAGAAGAATCAGCCAGCTCTTGCTGAAGAGAGTTATCGTCGCTTATGGGAAGGCTATCCCAGCAGTTTGTTGCGGGATAAAGCGCTTTACTACTACGCCTTAGTGCTTCATCAGCAGAGAAAATATCAGGATAGCTCAACCTATTTTGCCCAGTTAGTTAAGAATTATCCCAAATCGCGTTTCACTGGCATGGCTTTATACGATTATATGGATAGCCTTTTCCGTACTGGCAACTACAACGAAGTTGTTGCCACTGGTAGTGAATTGAAAGCCCGGTACAAGGATAATCCCGAAATCGCGACGGTAATGCTGGTTATGGCACGTGCTTATTACCAGATAAAAATGGACGAAAGTGGAGATGCCGCTTTAGAAGCTATCACTTTGAATTATCCTGATACCGAAGCCAGGTGGATGGCTCTGGAACTTAAACTTGAGCGAAAAGAGAGTCGGAACGGTATTTCCGCAGTAGCTACTATTCTTCGGAAAGAACTCTCTGGTGAAATCCCCCGCAAGTTTAAGGAACGTTTCAAGCTCAAACTGGCAAAGTATGATATTGCTCTGAAAAACTACCAGCAGGCAGCAGACGCACTTTACGCTATGTTAGAGCGTTATGACCACTCCGACAGTCTGGATGAGTATCTCTCCCTTTATACATATTGTTTACTTCAATTGAAAGGCTATAAGCAGGTGCTGGCTATTGAGCGAAATTACAAAAAGGTCTTTGCCAGAAGCCATTTCAGTAATACACAAATCTATTACTATGCCCGCGCAAAATACTATTTGCAGAATTATGACGATGCAGTAACACAAATACGTGAACTGCTTGAGAACACTACATCTGACACGCTCGAATTCAAAGCTTTGATACTGGACGCGGACATTCTCAATGCTCAGGATAAATTAACCGCGGCAATCAAGAGATATCTTGAGGTAACTGCCAGATTTACTCAATTTGGCGAAAATCCCGGATTACTAACTGGTATTGGTGATATTTATTATCATCGTTTCAGGAATTATCCTGTAGCCTATAAATATTACCTGCAAGTTGTAATCAGCTATTCAAGTTCAGATTATTATGCAGAGGCAACCTACAAATCAGTACTGTGCTTAGAGCAAATGCAACGTTACAGCGAAGCTGTGGATGAGTTGGAACAAATTCGAATATCTACGGCAGTGCCAGACTCCCTGTTAGTTAAAATACGCGCTAAGCTGGAGTATCTGAAACAGTTTAAGGCTCACAACTCTGAGGTCGCTATTGCTTCGCTGATAGAAGCTATTGAAAAATTTTCGCGTAGTAGCAACAAAGCCGCTTTGCGTATAAGCATGGTCGATATTGTCGCGTTTGAGTTGAAAGATATTGAAAAAGCACTAACAATGCTTGGTAGCCCGGCGGGGGAGGAAGAACTCTATCTCAAAGCCCGATTGCTGATAAGACAGGCAGAAAAGTTCCGATTAGAGCAGCGAAACGAAAAGGTTCAGGAAACCCTCGCTGGCTCGCGGAGTATTGCGGCACGTCTTACTTCACCCAAAAAGGATGAATTAATTCTGCGGATTGACTGGCTTCATAATCCTGATAAAAAGCAAGTGGTCTCGGAAATTGAGAAGTTTTTGCTGGTAAACTCCACCGAAGTGTCTGCCGCATGGTTTCATCTGACATCAGGACGTTACTATCGCCAGAAAAACAAGATGGATGACGCAGCCAGGCATTGGCGAGCCATACGCCGCAACGAGCGTATTGACAGAAGCGATTATATAGATGCCAAATTACAGCTTGCCGAGTACGAATTTTCTCAGGGGAACTGGAGCGAAGCGTTGTTTGCTTACAACGAAGCGGAAGAGCGTCTCAGTATCGCTCAGCCAGAATTGTTCTACCATTACGCGCTTTGTCTGAGCAAAACAGGGAAGCAGGATGAAGCGTTGCGGAAAATAACTTTTCTGTTAAACAATACAGCCTCTTTCAACGGGCATCAACAGGCAGTAAAAGAGACAGCACTGGCGTTTATAGCAGAAAAAGATTATGCTCAGGCACTGAAATATTATTCATTAACTCCAGAAGTAAAACGGGATGATGCTTATTACGGATTACTCACCCAGATTTATACAGGATTGAATGATTGGGAGAATACGAAAAAAACATTGATGTACATTCAGGCGAAAACAATTGCCGATTTGACGCAGTTAGGTACGCTTCAGTTTGAGACCGGAGACCTTCATGCCGCAAGATATACCTTTGAAGAGCTAATGAAGAAAGATTCCACGAATAAGATGAAATATCAAGTGTATCTCGGTGACATCGCTTTCAAGCTGGAAGATTTTAAGTCCGCTATTAGTCGATACAAAGCTGTCACACAACGGATAGCCTCGGGGAAATCGGTTCCCGGTGATAAGTTGCAAATTGCGATTAATACCATAATATCTTACTACAAAATCCAGAACAGACCCAAAGCTGAATCCACTCGCAAGCAATTCAAATCGTTATTGAAAGGTCGGGATACTGTAAATGCTGAACTCAATCTGTACGAAGCCATTTACTACATTGATTATGACAAAGCGAAAGCGGAAAAACTGCTCACAAAACTTCTCAAAAACAGTGCTGCTTCCGCGAAAGTGAAAGAGCAGACCCGTTTTTGGCGCGGGGTTGCCCGTATGAAGCTGAAAAAGAGCAAGGAAGCGGAAGAGGATTTTCAGGCTGTAGTACGAGCCTCAAATCGTGATCTCCGCTTGCAGGCACACCTCAAGCTGGGTACGCTCAAGTTTTCGGCTGAAGAATACCAGATCTCGTTGGATAACTACTATGTTGTTATCCAGCAAGACTCAACCGGGAAGCTGGCGTTAGATGCTGCCCGCAATTTCGCCTTTGTATGTAAGACAATAGAAGAGTGGGAAAAAGCGATAAATGCTTATGAGTTAATTCTTCATCGCTGGGGTGATAGAGAACTGCAAGCTGATACGATTTTCGATATAGCCTTTTGCTACTACCGGGACAAGAATTACCCGAAAGCGGTGGAGATGTTTCAAAGGGCATTGCCGCTTCTTTCTACAGACGAACTGAAAGCGGAAGCCCAGTACTGGCAGGGAGAGAGTTATTTTGGTATGGAAGATTGGGAGCAGGCAATTACAGCGTTATTGAAAGTCAGCTACAGCTCTGGACATGTTCCGCGCTGGGCACCCACGGCGGAGATAAAAAGTGCGGATGCCTATCTCAGACAGGGAAGAAGAGAAAAAGCTATTTCCCGCCTACAACGGGTTATCGACCATTATGGCACTGGTAGCGAGTGGGGCAGAGCCGCGAAAGAAAAAATGAGCAAGTTGTATTAGAGCGAAGACTTTGAAGGTATTTTTTTATTGACGTGTAATAAAAAAAGGGTATTAATGATTGAAGTCTTACTGCGGGAAAAAGGAAAGATGGAAGAAAAAAGTTATAAGCGAAGAGATAATGAATAAAATACGAGTTATATGTTTTGACATTGAGCTTTGTGTAATCGGGAGTAATAAACGTAATCATGATTAAAGAATATAAAGAAGAAGGGCATTTAATCTATAATGGTGATGCGATAGAAATTCTTACTTGTAAAATTGCCGATAAAAGCATTGATTTAATGTTTGTAGATCCCCCATACAATATTGGCAAAAACTTTAACGGAAGAGAAGATAAATGGGAAACTGATGAGGCATACTTAGAATGGTGCTATCAATGGATAGATCTCTGCCTGACTAAATTGAAAGACAACGGAAGTTTTTACGTAATGACTTCGACTCAGTTTATCCCTTACTTTGATATTTATTTGAGAGGAAAGATAAATATTCTTGCGAGAATTGTTTGGTCGTACGATAGTTCAGGGGTACAAGCTAAAATTTTTTTTGGTTCAATGTACGAACCAATACTCTTTTGTGCAAAGAATTCTAAAAACTACACATTCAATTCGGACAATATTTTAGTTGAAGCAAAAACAGGAGCTAAACGAAAGCTAATTGATTACCGGAAAAATCCTCCTCAACCTTATAATACTATGAAGGTTCCTGGCAATGTTTGGTGTTTTCCAAGAGTTAGATATAGAATGGCTGAATATGAAAAGCACCCAACCCAAAAACCAATTGCACTTTTGGAAAGAATTATAAAAGCAAGCTCAAATGAAGGTGACATAGTTTTAGATCCTTTCTCAGGTACCTTTACAACGTCATATGTCGCAAAAAAATTGAATAGAAAATCAATCGGGATTGAACTTGATGAAGATTATACGAAAATTGGCATTAGAAGAGTTTTGGGAAAGTTTGAGTTAAATGGCGAGGATTTAAGACCTGAGCCTAAATCCTATGAAATAAGGAATATTGACCAACAGATATTGATATTTGAACAAACAAATGAAACACGTATTTACTGATAAAATCCTTGAAATTCTAACCAATTATTATGGTAAGAACAGTGAGCAAGTATTTGATAACAGCTATCTGATACAATATCTTAACGAAAAAACGAGGTCAGCTCAAAGAGGTTCAAAAGCAAGGGGAAATTATGGGAACTTATACGCTGTATTTGTATTGGTTGAAGACTATATAAATAAGGGTTTTGAAAAGAAAGGAAATTATGCAAAGTACGAAGGAGCGAAATTCTCCGACCTATTAAAACGACAACGGGAATTGCCTTTTGGTTCAAGTCTTCAGAATCATCAGTTAAATCACAGAATGAATGAAGAGTTTAAAAAGTTTTTTCCCACTTGTGACTATATCCCAATTATTAGAGGTGGAGCGACAAAAAGATATTGGATAAACGATAATCTTCTTGAAGTAATGGTTAATAGAAAAAAGGTGAATATTTCTCGGGCAGTTATTAAGATAATCTATGCTTATATCGATTCAAAAACAAAAGATTTTAAGAAATTCATTCAAACATGTGAACAACTCAAAAAAATGGAAATTGAGCCATCGGATGGTATTAAGGATTTCATACTGAGTTTGCTTGAACCTAATATGGATGCACGAATTTTTGAAATTGTCAGCTATGCGATTTTAAAAGCTGACTATTATGAGCAATCTGTGTTCTTTGGTTACACTATAGACAGCGTAGAAGAGGAAAACTTAAAGCTTTATAAAACAGGAAGAACAAATGCAAATGACGGTGGAATTGATTTTGTAATGAAACCGCTGGGGAGATTCTTTCAAGTAACCGAAACTACTGATGTGAAAAAATATTTTCTGGATATTGATAAACTCGAAAAATTTCCTATAACATTTGTGATAAAATCTACAGAATCCCCAGAAGAATTAAAACGAAAAATAAAGAAAGGTGCAGAGAAACTGTATTCTATTGAGATGGTTGTCAATAAATACGTTTCTTGCATAGAAGAAATTATAAACATCAAAAAACTAAAGGACATATTAGAGTCAGTCGAAGCTAGTGGAAAAATTACAGATGTTCTCAATGAAAGGGAATGTAAAGTATTTTGTGTAAACTCCTTTTTGTTATTTTTCAAATTTAGCCAATCTTTCTTCGAACATAATGCTCAGCTGGGAGTAAATCATACCCCAGTTCCTGATCGGCATCGTCCACTTC
>JAIOTM010000327.1 GCA_021106755.1 Candidatus Cloacimonadota bacterium
AGACAACGCAGCCGCGATTACCTCTGGTGGCGATTTGAAAGCCCTTGTTGATGGACGCTATCCTTGGATAGAGCTTCCCGATGGCTATCCGCCTCGTTCCGCGGTTGGCTATCTGTTTTTCGGGCTGTTAAGGCTGTTAGAGCAATTCGGTGTTATTCCCAATCAGGAAGCGATAGTTAAACGACTTCTGACAAAGCTTGAAACAATGAAAGAGCATTTGTCTTTCAACGGTCAGAAGAATCCCGCCATGCAGGTTGCTTCACTGATGAAAGACAAGATTCCGCTTATTTACGCTGGCAATCCACGTCTTGCCGCTTTGGCTTACCGCTGGAAGTGCCAGATAAATGAGAACGCGAAATATCCGGCGTTTTTCCACGTCTTCTCTGAGATGAATCACAACGAAATTGAGGGCTGGGAAAGTACGCAATACGACAATCTTTTCCTTCCTGTACTACTAACGGTAGAAAACGATGAACCACCTTATCGGAAGCGTATAGGAGTATTTAAAACGCTTTTAGAGAAAAAAGAAGTGCCTTATATTGAATTTGTAGCTGAAGGTGAAACTGTAATTGAGCAGTTTTTTCAGTTAGGATATACGGGCGATATGATAAGCTATTACTTAGGATTAGCGGTGCGTGTTAATCCCACGACTATAAACTATATTATGTTCTTGAAAGAAGAACTTGCGAAACAGGGGGTTTCATGAAATTAGACAGTAAACATCTCTTTACTTCGGAGTCTGTTACCGAAGGACATCCAGATAAAATGGCTGATCAGATATCAGACGCGATTCTTGACGGTATATATTCTCAGGACCCTTATGCGCGGGTCGCTTGCGAAACATTTCTAACTACAGGATTAGCCCTCATTGGGGGAGAGATAACCACATGTTGCTACGTGGACATGCCGAAAATAGTCAGGGACACCATCGCTGATATAGGTTACACACACGCGGATTTCGGGATTGATTCCCGCACTTGTGCAGTGATTACAACTATCGACAGACAATCTCCCGATATAGCAATGGGAGTGGATAAAACAAAATCACATGCTCAGGGAGCCGGAGATCAGGGAATGATGTTTGGCTATGCCTGCCGGGAAACAGCGGAACTGATGCCGTTGCCAATATCTCTCGCTCACAAGCTCGCCCAGAAATTAGCCTGTGTTCGCAAAGATTCTCAGGAACACCCTCCAATTCTTGATTACCTGAGACCAGATGGCAAAACACAGGTGACAGTGGAGTACATAGACGGAAAGCCTGCCCGTATCGAAACAGTTGTGGTTTCTGCCCAGCATAATACCGAAATCACTCAGGAACAGCTTAGAGAAGATATTCTCCAATATGTAGTAAAACCGATTATACCGGAAGCGATGCTGGATAATCAGACGAAATATCACATCAACCCAACCGGACGTTTCGTGCTTGGTGGACCTCAAGCCGATACAGGTTTGACAGGTCGTAAGATAATTGTGGATACTTACGGCGGAATGGGTAGTCATGGGGGAGGGGCATTCTCTGGAAAAGACCCTTCCAAAGTTGACCGCAGTGCCTCATATATGGCACGGTACATAGCCAAGAATATTGTCGCGTCTAAAATCGCTGACGAATGCGAAGTCCAGCTTGCTTACGCAATTGGAGTCGCGGAGCCTGTTTCGGTGATGGTTAACACCTTCGAATCAGCTAAAATCCCCGACATAGAGATTGTGCGGATTGTTCGCAACCTGTTCCCGCTTACTCCCGAAGGGATTATTGAGCACTTGAAGCTGAGACGTCCAATATATCGGCTTACTGCGGCGTATGGGCACTTTGGCAGAGAACGTGAAGAATTTGCCTGGGAAGCTACAGATAAAAAAGATGAAATTCTCAGGGAGATAAAATAATTCAACCTTTGGTCGAATTACATAACAAATAGTGTCTGGCTTCGTCAGAAATAACAAATAGAGAAATAAGAAAGAGAATAAACGTGAACATGCGTAGTTCTCTGAAATAGTAGATGGAAAATAGTAAATGGTAAATGTTTTTCAGTCAATTCGCTGGACACTAATCTCGACTGTAATCAGGCGGGCGATGGTTTTCGGTCTTTTCTTCTATCTCACCCGCGAGTTATCGGGGGTGGACATTGGGTTGTTTGGTGTATATACCCGCTTGCTGGGGATTTTTACTCTTGTTTCACTGTTAAGCTTAGACTATCTGTATATCGTAGATAAGGAGAATAGTAAAAAAATCTTCGCGACGATGACAGTTACCGGACTGTTGCTGAGTGTTGTATTTATAGTTCTGCTCTATTGCTTTGCTCCATTACTGGCAAAACTTTACAACGAACCTGTTTTATATCGCTTAATCAGGTGGACAGCCCCGATTCTGCTGGTTCATGTTATCCGGCGTGTTTTGAAAACTGCTATCAAGCGAGAGTTCCGCTTTCCGCTGTTGTCGGTCATTGAAACAGCAAACGTTACTTTTTATTGTATGGCAACAGTCTTTTTTATCACCATATATCCATCGGTGATAACCCTTCTGATTTGCTTTTTTACAGGGGATTTACTGGAAATAGGTTTGATTCTCTGGCATACCCGCCGCAACTGGATGCACCGTGAACTTATTCCCGGAGGATTTCGTGCTCTTGGGGGAATTCTACGAGTTCACCGGATTTTTCTCACTAATCTGACAGTTAC
>JAIOTM010000233.1 GCA_021106755.1 Candidatus Cloacimonadota bacterium
ACTATAAGAACGGTCAGGTTGATAGATCAGTAATGTTCTACGACCCTGATGTATATCTTGATGCTGCTTTTGCTTCCGCTGGCGAGAGCGATGGCTATATAGCTGACCCGTGGCAGGCATCCTTCTACATGCAAGATAAAATTGAGTGGGAGGAGATGATTGTCAACGCAGGTGTCCGCTTAGATTTCTGGTATATTGGCGACGAATACGAAATTATTCAGGATGATGGCAGTTTCAAAAAATTCAAGTTCGAAGATGTAAACAAATACAATATCTCTATCTCTCCCCGTCTCGGCATGTCTTATCCAATTACCGAGGTTGATGTCTTCCGCTTTTCCTATAACTACCAGAACCAGTTACCACCAATGCAGTACATCTTCACCAGCTACGAACCGCAAGACGCGATTATAAGCAACAACAACATTGTTGTGGGTAATCCCGAACTTGAACCACAGGTTACAATTACTTATGAAGTGGGGCTTCAACACCAGTTTGGCGAAGACTATGTTATAGATATTTCCGCTTATTACAAGGATATCTACAACTATATAAATACCAGAAGCCAGAACTTTGAAGATGACGAAACTGTAAAATATTTCCAGTACATTTCTCAGGACTACGGTAGTGCTAAGGGCATTGATATCAGTTTGCAAAAACGGTTATCCAACTATATTGCCGGATCAATCTCCTATTCATACTTATCGGCAAATGGAAACAGTCCGGGTGAGACATTGCAGGATGAACCTACTAATCTGCGTGAATATGCTCTTCCGTGGGATATTCGTCATGCCTCCGGACTCAACTTGCAATTTCGGGTTGGTCGGGATGAAGATTTCTATTTACCTTTTACAGATTTCAATATGCCGTTTGGCTGGCGAGGTGATTTCAACCTGAGTTTTATCTATAGTTTCCAGTCAGGCAAGCCATACACTCCGGCTAATGAAGATGGCAACGCCTTAGAACCTTACAGTGAGAGGATGAGTTATTCAGACAACGCTAATCTGAATATCACAAAGCGGATTTATCTGAGCGAGAAGTTTTTCTTTAAGACATACTGTATGATTAATAACCTGTTCGCAAAACGGAATGATTTAACAGTATATGCACGTACAGGCTCACCATTTTACGATGGAGTCGATCTATCAGAACCTAACTCAGACTATGTTTATGATGAGAGACAGTTTGTACATGACGCGGCTACAAGAAATCCAGGCCACATAAGTGCCGGACGCTATGTGACTATCGGAGTCGCGTTTAACTGGTAAGCCAGCTAAGAATAATGACAGTAAGGAAATATGAAATAATGAATAAATTAATTCGGGAGGAATTAAGCATGTTTAAAAATGCAAAAATCTTAGTTCTGCTGTTGATTGCGGTAAGCCTTTATCTGCCGTTAATCGCTCAGGAAGAAGCACCTGTGGTTGAAGATACAACAGTGGTTGTTAAACCCGTAGAGCAGGCTGTTGAAATGGAAATGGAATTCGAGAAAGCACCGGAAATGGGCGGTTTTGAATTACTCGCACGTAAAATACTCGGTAGTGGCTTTGTTGATATCTTTATTCAGGGTGGATTTGTGATGTGGCCTATGCTGATTCTTGTTATCTGGGCTATTGCCACGATTATATGGAAGTTAGTTGCCCTTAATTACGCCCGCGAAAACCTGAACGAAATGATGGACGAGATTATTCCTATAGTACGAGAAGGCAACTACGCCGATGCGATTTCCAAACTTGAAGCCCGGAAAGGTCCAACAGCTATGGTGCTTCGGATGGGGCTACGTAAAGCCGAACAAGGCGTTGAAGTTGTGGAAAAAGCAATCGAATCTGCTTCTGTTCTGGAAATGGCATTCTTAGAAAAAGGATTCATTGCCCTTTCAACAACTATCAGTCTGGCACCAATGTTTGGTTTCTTTGGAACGATGGTCGGTATGATTCAGGCGTTCGACTCTATCGCTAAGGCGGGTGAAGTTGATCCTACTATTGTTGCTGAAGGTATTAAAGTTGCACTTATTACAACTGCTGCTGGTTTGGCTATAGCTATTCCGATACAGTTCTTCAATAATATTTTTATGGGCATGGTTGATGGTTTAACCCTCGAAATGCAAAAAGGTTCTGAACAACTTATCGAAGTACTTGTTGAAAAGAAACAGGGAGAGTAGAATATGCTGATACGCAGAAAGAAAAGCGATTCTGGTGGAATACCCACCGCTTCGCTTTCTGATGTAGCGTTCCTTCTTCTGGTCTTTTTTCTTTCTACTACAAAGTTCGATATCAAGAAGGGTCTGGGACTGATGTTGCCAGCTCCTTCCAGCGAAGAAGCCGAAAAGAAAAAACTTAATCCTGACAACCTGACCAAGATTTCAATTAACAAAGATGGTCTTATTGAGATTAAAATCGCGAAGAATGATCCGAAAAAGATTAATCTGAACGATATTGAACCAACTGTTCGGAAACTCGTTAACGATAACGCTGAAATGGTTTTCTCATTAAAAACAGACCGGAAAAGTAAGTATGAAAACATGGTCAAAGTATTAGACAGACTAAGGCTGGCCGGGGCGGAAAAAATTTCGCTCTCGACAAATTAGGAGACGATAATGGCAAATATAAAAAAACCAAAAAAGCCAGAGGTGGAGATACCAACTGCCTCAATGGCCGATATCGCCTTCCTGTTGTTGCTTTTCTTCATGGTTTCTACAGTCTTTGTAAAAGAAAAGGGACTCCGAGTGGAGCTGCCCAGAGCGAACGAAGAGACTATCAACAAAATTCCACGTAAACAAGCTATAACAATCTATATCAATCGATCTGGTATTATATCCATTGATGATATGCGGGTGGAAATACCGCAAGTCAAGGACATTATGGTGCGGAAATACTCTGAAAATTACAGTTTAGTTAGTAGTTTTCGTACTGACTCCAGCACAGAATACGGAGTTATGGCAGATATAATGAACCAGTTACGTAATGCGGAAACGCTTCGTGTCTTTTTTGAAGCGAAAAAGAAGTTGAGGTAAGATTATGAAGCATAACGACTGGAAAGAAGTTGCCAACGGCTATTACGATAAGGCGATGAGTCTTGCCGTTCTCTTTCTGCTGTTTGCATTTCTTGTCTCACCTAAGTTAGAAGTGAAACCTTACGAAAGGAGAGAAGTCCAGATAACTGACGTCGAAGAGATTCCACCCGAAATTCGAGAGAAAATCAAACCTCCGGAAGAGCAAATTAAACCGGAAATTGAGATTATTATAGACGACAGTGATATGGATGATGATGATGAGCTTGAAATTGTAATATCAATTGATAAAACTACGATTAACCCTTTTGAGCCTGTTATAGCTCCAAAGATAAAACTTGGCGAAACACCAAAATTAGTAATTTACGACGACCCACCCGAACCAATTTCGCGAGTTCACCCGAAATATCCAGCCTTCTATAAGAATGCCGGAATAGAGGGACCAGTCTGGTTAGAAGTTGAAGTACTGATGGACGGTTCTGTTGGTGCGATAGAAGTGATTGGTTCGCTTGCACCCGGTCCCGGCGGATTAGACGAAAAAGCGGTTGAAGCAGTTCGGAAGTGGGAATTTACACCTGCCAAATCCGGAGGAACACCGGTGGCGTGTTGGGTAACGTTTCCGATTGAATTTAAACTTGAGTAATTTCACACCATATAGAAATGGGGGAATGGATGACTATTAAAAGAAAATGGATCATTGCCATATTAGTAATGATATGTGCTGTATTTGCTTTTGCTGAGCAAGTTGAAAATGATCAACCTACGAAGAAATTCGATCTTCTGAAGTACCATAACGTTGGTAATATCTGGCTCCGGGTAAGTAACTACGGTTTCTTCGGTTCCGGCGATGATATTATCCCGCAATGGCCTTCGTTAGAGTATCCTGGCGGTAGCGGTATAGATTACCTCTATCAGGGCGCGCTATGGTTTGGCGCAAAAAAGATAAGAAGAAGTGCGGCAAATAAGCGCCTTTACTGGCTTCATTGGCCACCTGACAATCCTAATGACTACGTTGATGAAGACGACGATGACTGGACACCAGACTTACACCTTATTGTTGATACCTTAGTAACAGTTGGTTTCGATGGAGATGCTGATTTGTACGAGTTTTTGCCTGCGTATAGTCCGCTGGAGCAAACCTCGCAAGCAGACCTGTACTCTGATTTAAACAACGAAGATGTTGTAATGTGTACCTCGACTCGTGAGCATCGCCGCGGAGTTGATGATGATGGAGATGGTTTGATTGACGAAGACCCTCCCGGATTCGCTTTCCCCTTCAGATCTTCGGATGAATTACCTCAGGAATTCAGCGTCTTTGGTGGACAGTTTCTACATAATTTTGTTTCAGATATTGAAACTCAGGTAACTACGATTACAGAAGCTATAGACATTTGGTTTCCCCTTGGTTTCGTAGATTTATCATATAACCTGACCGACGAATATATTTTCAGTCGCCCGTTTGATGATGACATGGATGGACTCAGGGACGAAGACGGCTACCCCGTTTCCGAGCAGGACTATATATCATACTACTATGATTACAGTCCGTTTGGTACAGAAGGACAAAGAGACTGGGGTACCGCTAAAGGTCGTAACAGCCATGTACCTCTTAACATCCGCGTTCGGCAGATGAGCTACCAGTGGAGCTATGATTATATCAAGAACCTCTGCTATGTAGAGTTCAATATAACCAATATGAACCCCGAAGATACTTTGTTTGATTGCGCGATGGGTGTATATATGGACTCTGATGTTGGTCCGCAAACCTGGTCAGGTAACGAACGTTCAATGGACGACATCAGTAGTTATGTAGCGGGTGAAGGCTATGAATTTGCCTATACATTTGATGCTGATCAAGACCAGGGATTAACAACTGGCTATGTTGGTTCGCGCGTTTGTACTCCCGACCCGGATGAACTGGAATTCGCCTGTTGGTACTGGAATCGGGGCGATGGACCAGACGATGGTGATCCGCTTGATATTTCCCCGACAAGTGCTACCGCGAACGAGAAATATTGGCTTCTTACCGACAGAAATCCAGACCCCCAGAAGTATATTTCTCTACGTAACGAACCAGATTCTCAAATGAATGAACCGGACGACACCAGATACTTGTTCGCTTTCTATGGCGACATGAACGGTATGACTGCTGCTTCTGATGGTTCCTGGAATCTTGAACCCGGTCAAACAATGAAGATTGTTATCGCGATATTTCCTGGAGAATCTCCTGAAGACCTAAGACAAACAGCTTCCTGGGCAAAAAAGGTTTATGGTGAAGCTCAGACATTAACAACTGTGGTTATGCCGGATACTTTCCCCCATTACAATCCGCCAGAGCCACCTGAAATTCCAAATGTTTATGCTGAGTCGCAGAATAACGGAAACGCCCTTCAACTCTACTGGGATAACCGTTCGGAATTCACACTCGACCTGATGACTGCTTCTAAGGAACAAATAGGTTACCAGTACACTATCCCCACATTACCAAGTTTCGATCCGGCGATAACACCTCAGGATTCGGACTGGAATGTTAACGCGATTATCGACCCGGTAACCGCGCGGAGAATCCGACACGATTTTCAGGGATATAAGATATATGGTCGCTCAGGGAAAGGCTCTCTGGACTACTGGTGTCTGAAGAACGGTTGGGATAAGATTGATACTTCCCAAGACCTGGATGACTATAATATAGTCGTCAACAATCCTGCCGCGAATTGCTATGATTTCGGTGGAGATCTGGCTAAAGACACAGGGCTACCCAATATGCCTATCGCGACTGAGGCAGATGTCGTATTCTACCGCCTGAATGATCAGTATGAGTTAGTGCTGGTAGAGGGTGGAGACCCGTTCTACGGATTTCCGCTCTACGATCCCGCAATTTTTGATAAAACAGAATTAGAAGCTATGTATCAGGGGAACGCCCTGTATGATACTATGCTTAACCCGAAATACGACCCCAATTATGATTTGCCAACAATGGACGCTGATACTCGCAGACATACTCAGGAGTCGTTGATATTCCGCCATCCTGATGTACCATCTCACATATTCCTGGCACTTTATGACGATAAACTGATTCCGTTACCGGAACATCTTGGCCAGAGTTACTGGGATGATCCCGCATACACGGAATTGAATAAAAAGCGCTTGTCTCGAAGATATTATACCGAACGGATAAATAATCCGCCCAAGGGGCAAGAGTACTATGTTTCGGTAACCGCGTTCGACCGCGGTATGCCAGCCGAAGACCTTGGAGCTCTCGAATCCGGTAAAGATGCCAATATGTCAGTCTTTTTCCCAGGACCAAATTTCAAGCGGGATATGGATAATATCTATGTTGTACCAAATCCGTATCTTGGTTTGAGCAAGTTTGATGGTCGTCGCGAAAATGACGATAAAGGCGACAAAAGCAAGCGCATCTGGTTTGTTAATCTGCCAGAAGAGTGTACTGTTCGTATTTATACTCTGGCAGGAGACCTGGTCGATAAGTTTGAGCACCATGGAGCTTACTACGAAGACATTATCTCTGTAAGCAAAGCTACCAGTTCCGGTTTAACCGCGAGTGGTATTCATGCCTGGGATATTTTGTCCAAAAACAACCAGATTGTATCCAGCGGTGTCTATTTGTTCTCTGTTGAAAACCACGACGATGATAATATCAAAGTCGGCAAATTTGTAATTATCAGGTAGAGGAGGGATTGTGAAAAAACTAATACTATGGCTGATTATCCTGACGCTTCTTCCATTCTCTTTATTTGCCGAAATATTCGAAAAATCCGGAACTGCTGGTTTGCAGTTTCTCAAGTTGGGTGTCGATGCCAGAGCAATAGGTATGGGTGAAGCGTATGTACCAGTTGTCGATGATATCTCTGCTGTTTATTGGAATCCGGCCGGACTTGCTCTGAAAGATAAGAAGCAAGTGCTGTTTTCCCACACTAACTGGCCTGCGGATATTATGCACGACTACTTCGCGGCATCATTACTAACCAACTATGGCTCATTCGCAGTAAGTGCTTCGGTGTTGCACATGAACGATATGGATGTGACAGAAGAAGAGCCGTTTGGCAAGACAGGCGAGAAATTTACCTGTAGCGACTTCGCGATTGGGTTCACCTACGCACAGTCTTATACAGACAAATTCTCCTTTGGAACATCCGCGAAATATTTACGTGAAAACCTGCACGAGTACGCTGTAAACGGCTTTGCCTTTGACCTCGGAACAATTTATAATACAGGCTGGCATAACATGACCATTGGTATGGCTATGCGTAATTTTGGACCTGACCTGTGCTTTGAATTAGATAACGATGGTGACGGAGCAATTGACGAAGACCCATTTGATTTGTTAGACAACGATGGGGATGGTCTGATTGATGAAGACCGCGAGGAGTTGTCATTCAAACTACC
>JAIOTM010000038.1 GCA_021106755.1 Candidatus Cloacimonadota bacterium
GATTCTTTATCGATAAAGGAACATCGGTTGTGTTACCCCTGCATATAGAACTGGATTCCCGGACTGAAGCTCGCACCGATATAAAAAAAATTGGTACAACCAAGCGGGGTATTGGTCCCTGTTACGCGGACAGAATCTCCCGGATAGGACTTCAGATGGGCGATCTTCTCGATAAGGATTACCTCTACTCCCGTTTAAGAAATCTCTATCGAACTCACAATTCCGAAGTAGATGTCGATTCGATTTGCGATAAACTATATGCCGCAGGGCAGAAATTAAAACCATATTTGGTGCAAGTCCCGTACTTGCTTAATAAACTTATAGACGAAGGGAAAAATCTTCTCTTTGAAGGTGCACAGGGGAGTTTGCTGGATATAGGGTTTGGGACTTATCCGTATGTCACATCATCTTTTACTACATCAGGTGGAATTGCGGTTGGTAGCGGATTCCCGCTTAAACATGTCGATACGATTATAGGTATATATAAAAGCTACGGCACGCGGGTTGGCGAAGGAGCTATGCCAACGGAACTCACGGGCACTACAGGAGATGCAATCCGCAAACGTGGCAACGAATACGGCAGATCAACCGGAAGACCCCGCCGTTGCGGATGGTTCGATGCAGTAGCGGCGAAATATTCCGCCATGATAAACGGACTGGATTATATTGCTCTTACACTTCTTGATGTATTGGGAACTTTCGAAACACTGAAAATCTGTACAGAGTATGAAATCAATGGGCAACTTACCTCAGAATTTCCTTTCTCAGCTAAAGATTTAGAGTACGCTAAGCCACAATATATAGAATTGCCGGGATGGAGCGAGGATATAACACCAATAAAGAACTTCAATGAATTGCCCCGCAACGCTCAGGCATACGTGAAAGCAGTCGAAGAATTTGTCGGCGTTCCGGTAAAGATTATCTCCGTGGGTGCAGACCGCACCGAAACCATCTATCGTTAATATAACTTGGAGCAGACACTGATACTCAGATACGCTCGTGTAGATTTTGAATCCTTGATGTTTCGGGGGGAACTTATATGAAACAAATTCTTTTACTACTTATTCTCGCAGGTGCTACGGCTATATCAGCCACACCGATAGAGTATGCCGCGCCTGAGTTTTTGCAGTGTTATTACGACCAATACTCTTACAATTATCTGAATGCCGCCGCCGTTGGCAGAGGACACACAGGCGTTGGCGTAACAGGAGATATCCAGACAGCGTTTTTTAATCCCGCCGCGTACAAGCCTGTAAAGCCTCATACATACATCGAAGTGTTTTTTAAGCCCGGTATCGCCGAGTTAGACGAAATCGAAGAAACCGAGAACAACTATCTGCAATCCACGCCTTTTGGCATAATCGGAGCGGGATTTGCTCCGGTAAGAGGAAACAATTTCGGATTCTTTTACGCGATTCCGAGGTGTATTAAATATTATCAATATTCCCGCCGTACCAAATCAGACCGGACTATTATCCGGTATCCCGCTTTTACTGAGCATCAGCTGACTTTTACCTTTAACAGGAGTATTATTGAACGTTTAACTGCTGGGGCAAATTTTTCGGCTCACATATATCATCAGACAGATTACCGGAAATACTACTCATGGGACAGAGTTAATACTACTGACGCACTTTTTCGAATTCAGCCCGGATTGCTCTGGGAAGCAGAAAACTGGTCAGTTGGTATCTCTTACAAATCCCCTATGCGGCACGACTTCGATATGACTCTTGGAGAAACCTACAACGTTACAATTCCCGATGAATTTTCTGCCGGACTCGCGATGCGGTTTGCTCCTGTAGCTGTATTTGTGGATGTTGAGTATATTCGATGCTCTAAGCAAAGTGATGCCTTTGATAACAAACTACGCTGGAAAATTGGAATCGAAAAGCAGGAAAACCGGATAGTCTGGCGACTTGGTTACATCGAAAATCCTGGTGTATTTTCCGGCGAATACGCTTATCCGCAAGACTCCGGGCTAAACCAGAATGACCCATATAACCCACCAAACGATTACGGTGTTGTTGGAAACACTGATCAGGGGCTTGTAACTTGCGGTTTTTCCTGGTTACTTGGAATAGTGGATGTTCATGTTGGTTTTCTGACAGATGTTAAAAGTAATTACGATATGACTCAGGCTTATATGGGGCTGTCCTTAGATTTGAGAACGTTTGATAAATTCCTGCGGAAAATACGCGGTAGAGATGAGTCGGAAGATGGCATTATTATTATTGATTAAGTGTTGCCGGAGCTGATATGAATCATCGACTGTTGATTGCCCGTAAGCTTCTCGGTGGAAAAGGAAAACTACCTCTCTCCACCGCAAATATTCTCTCCTTAGTGGGAATCGCGATTGGCGTATTCTCAATTGTCGTTGTTTCGTCGGTGATGAATGGATTCGACAACTATATGATGGAGAGCGTAATCAACTTTAAGTCTGATATTTGGGTAACTGGTAGCGATAACGTTTCTTTCTCCGCCGATGCTGACTTCCTGAAGCAAATTTCAGCTATCAAAGGCGTAACTGGTGTCTCTCCTGTCTGCCGGACAGATTTGATGATTCAGAAGAACAAAGTCGTGTCATCGGTTCAATGCGTTGGCATTGATTTAAAGCGGCATAAAGAAATTACCGGGATATTAGAGCAAATCCGGGTCGGCAATCCCGACATGGAAAGCCTCGAAGAGGGTGGTGTTATTATTGGGCTTGAATTATCGCTTTATTTACGGGCGACTGTAGGCGAAAAAATCCGCTTAACCTCTCCCTTGAGCACGATTCCCACACCTTTTGGTTTAGTGCCGCGAACCAGAGATTTCAAAGTTGTGGGTCTTTTTAACGCTGGTCTGCCCGAATACGATAAGTCCGTAATTTTTATAGGACTTGAGCAAAGCAGGTATTTCAAGGGGTATGCAGATGAAGTTGATGTTGTTGAGATTAAAACAGATAGCCCATATACTTCGCGAAAGGTTGCTGATAACATCGGAGTGGCTCTCGGTAACGATTACAAAGTAGAGGACTGGAGCCAGTTTGACTCAAATCTGTTTATGTCTATCCGCATGGAAAAAGTGGCAATTATGTTTGTTCTGTCGTTAATGTTTCTTCTCGTCGGGTTCAATATGAGCGGAAGCTTTATCAAGACTATCACCGAGAAGAAGCGGGATATAGGGATACTGAAAGCAATTGGAGCAACCGACTCAGACCTGGCACGTTCCGTTACCTTTATGGCTGGGATAATCGGAGTTGTTGGTACTCTCGCCGGCGGCATTGCTGCCGCGGCATTGATGTACTTTCAGCAAAAATTCATGTTTATCAAGATACCTGTACCGGGGTTTCCCCTTCATTCCGTACCAGTGGAAGTGCACTTGAATGATGTCCTTCTTATAGTGATTACTGCGGTGGGTATCAGCTTGCTTTCGGGGTGGTATCCCGCCCGGAAAACGCTCAAGATGAAACCAATTAGTATGATTCGTAACCTAAGAGATTAACAAGCACTTTGAGACATAGGGACAATTAACGAGTCATATTTCTTGTCTCGCTTTTATTCGTGCGTGTCTATAACTAAGTTATTGACGAAATATTCAGCATCGTAAAACTTGAATCGGTAAGTTCTAATTAATTGAAAAATATGGAGAATGATAAATATGGCAGACACCGGAAAGCGGGTACCTGAAGAACTCGCGATTGTTCATGTCAACAATATCGTGATGTTTCCCTACCTCTTGATGCCGATGATTGTGGCAGATAAGAAACTGAAAAAAGTGATTGATCACGCTCTGAATAATGAAAAGATTTTTGGCTTTTTTCTTCGACGTGATGAAAAAGACGACACTATAGCCCTCCACGAAACAGGCACAGCTGTTTCCATTGTGAAAATGCTGCGTAACAAGGATGGTTCAATTAACCTGCTCTTACAGGGAGTGGCTCGCGTAACTCTTCAGGAAATAACCCAGAGAGAACCTTTTCTGCGAGGAAAAGTAGAAACTGTCAGCGAGAGCATTGAGGATTCATCCCGCATAAACGCGTTGCGTAAAGTGGCACTGGAACTTCTGGACAAGATAATTGACGATGAGAATGAACTTAGTAACGATTTGGTCTTTGGACTAAGAAGCGTTAAAGAACATGGGCGGGTCGCGGACATTATCGCCGGAAACATTAATCTGAAAGTTGAACAGAAGCAGGACCTGCTGGAAACACTGTCGGTAGAGAAGCGACTTGAACAACTGAACGTTTTTCTTTCCGAACTGATAAAGCAAATGCGACTGGAAAACCGGATAAGGAGCAACATTGAGTTAGAGATGGACGAAAACCAGCGTCGGTACTACCTGCACGAGCAATTAGATGCTATTCGCAAAGAATTAGGCGAAGATGACGAAGTAGATCAGGAGTTAGATCAATGGCGCGAGAAGATTGTTAAAGCCAAATTACCGGATTATGTCGAAGAGACTGCTTATGAAGAGTTAGACCGATTGGGGATGATGTCTCCAGCTTCCAGTGAATACAGTGTTATCCGTACTTACTTAGAATGGGTATTAAATATTCCGTGGCGAAAATACAGCAAAGACAGATTGGATTTAAACAAGATAGATCAGGTTTTAACAAAAGACCACTACGGGCTCGATAAACCCAAAGAGCGGATTCTTGAGTTTATCGCCGTAAAGAAACTCAAAGGTGACACGCCTCTGAAGGGTCC
>JAIOTM010000070.1 GCA_021106755.1 Candidatus Cloacimonadota bacterium
CACAGAAAGAAACATCCAGTACATAAATAAGTTCGGAGTTGATTTGGTCAACTCAGATAAAAAATCAATCTTGGGAAAGAAATGTTACGATCAATTCAAAACCGGAGACTGTAGTAACAACTGTGCCCTTGTAAAGTGTATGAACAGCGGTAAGATGGAAGAGAACGAAATTGACGCTCATCCTGCCGGACGCGATCTGGAAATAAAATATGTAGGATCGCCCATACGCAACCTTGATAAAAAAATAGTCGGTGCTATGGAAGTTGTTATTGACCAGACCGCTATTCTCAACGCTCAGAAACTGACTGAAAAAGTCGCCTCTTATCAGGGAGCAGAAGTTGAGAAATTAACTAATCGGCTCGACCTGCTCTCTAAAGGGAACCTTGATTTCGACACAGATATAGCCAAAACTGACGAAGATACTGAAGCAACAGGTGCAAACTTCCGTCAAATCAACAAGGCACTTGGAGATGTTCGCCGGGCAGTCAATCGGGTAATTGAAGATGCTGACATGCTGACCAAAGCTACCCATGATGGCAAACTAAGTACTCGTGCTGACGCTGAGGCGAATTTGGGTGCATTCAAAAATATAATTACCGGCGTAAACGAATTGTTAGAAGAACTTCTGAAACCAATCACCGAAGTAATGAATGTAATGGGGGACATTGCCGGAAAAACAATGACATCCAGAGTTACTGACATCTATAAAGGTGACCTCAACGAGTTTAAGCAGAACGTTAACAACGCCACCGACAACTTAGAAGACGCGCTTACGCAGGTAAATACCTCTGTCGATCAGATTTCCGGTGCGTCCGGCGAGATTGCCTCTGGCTCGCAAGCCCTCGCGGAGGGTACTTCCGAGCAAGCCGCCTCTCTCGAAGAGGTTGCCGCCAGCCTTGAGGAGATGAACTCACTAACGTTAAATAACGCCGAAAACGCGAAACAAGGTAGCACTCTGTCACAAGAGTCGCTCGCGAATGTTAAAATGGGCAACGAAGCTATGGGCAGGATGAGTACTGCAATGGAAGCAATCAGTAAATCCACAGAACAAACTGGCAGGATTATCAAGACTATCGACGAAATAGCCTTCCAGACCAACCTGCTGGCACTTAACGCCGCTGTAGAAGCGGCTCACGCTGGCGAAGCTGGTAAAGGATTCGCGGTTGTGGCGGAAGAGGTTAAAAACCTTGCCCTGCGAAGTGCTGAAGCAGCCAAAAACACTAATGAACTCATTGAAGGTTCGCTACGTAACTCCAATGCTGGTGCTACGATAGTTACAGAAGTACTTAAATCGTTTACCGAAATAAACAGCAGCTTCGATAAGGTAAACAGCATTGTGCAGGAGATTGCCGCCGCCTCCGATGAGCAATCTCAGGGCATTAAGCAAGTAAACATGGCAATGGAAGAGCTAAACAAACTTACACAGCATAGTGCTGCTAATGCGGAAGAATCCGCCGCCGCCGCGGAAGAACTCAGCAGTCAGTCGGCAGAACTCAAAGGGATGGTAAGCGAGTTTACATTATCCAATACATCAAGTAATGAAATTCGCCAAAACATTGAACGCCGTGTAGAACCCCGCAAGATTACAAACGGTAAGAAAAAACCGAGTGATATGTACGAAGTCGATCCCTCTAAGGTTCTGCCCTTAGACGAAGTGGACGAGGGTGACTTCGAGAACTTTTAAACAACAGGTAATAGAACGCGAAAACGGAGTCTTCGAGATAGGCTCCGTTTTTTTTCTATCATTCTGCTGTAGGGGCAAACTCTTCTTACAAAAAATGTTGAACTAAAGGCAAATATATTACTCTGTAATGAGGAGAGTATTTCCTTCGGAAAATCTCGCTATGGCGGGGTATCACCAACTTAGAAGCATTCACTATTTCGAGTATTTCCAGCCGCTGTGAGTTAAACTTGTCGGGTAGTATTTCAAGCAATATTGATTCAACTCGTTGCCACTCTGTTTTCCATTCTACCGCGGGACAGCGTACTTCAGAACTTATGATAAAAAGTTCCAGCAGTTCATCTACAGATAACAATCCTTTGTTCACAACCGAAAGGCTGATTCGTGCGAAGTGTTCACTAATTTCCTGGCATAAAGGCAGATAGCCGTCTGTCATGGAAGATAGCTCCGACTCAAGATAGTGTTTCGCGGACACTCTGTCCTCAATATTGTGAGCCGGTCCAAAGATGCCCTGAAAGAAAAGTTTGTAATAATCTATCAATTCTGCTTCGGGATGGTACTCAAACTCGGTGTGAATCAGTTCCCGAATTCTAATCAGGGGACGCTTCCCAGACAATCTTTCCCTCCCTGATGGTGGTTATGACAATCGCCTGCTGACCTGTTTCAGCAATCTCCCTGTCAGTACAGGTAAAGTCTGCGATTTTTGTTGGCTCTATCGTCCCACGCGTTTGCGAGTTATTCTCTAACAAAGCAACATTTCTGGTGTATAGAGACAATGCTTCATACACCGACAGACGCTCTTCAGGATTATGAATATTCATAGCGGCATAGATACCTGCAAGGGGATTCAGTTCTGTGATATACCAATCAGAGCCGCCTGTTACAGTTACTCCGGCACGGGTGAAAGAACCAAGTGAATTTGTTCTGGCAGCCCTCTCCACTCCAAGTAGCCGTGCGTACATGCCCTCGCGTCCACCCCATAAACTATCGAACATAGGCTGTGTTACAGCAACAATGTTCTCATTTGCCATAGCTTCAATCATTTCTGGAGAAAGCAACTCACAGTGAATGATTCCGTGCCGTATGTTTTTGGGATACTTACGGTTGGCGTGAGTGTACGCGCCAATAATCTGCTCTATAGCCGCGTCGCCTATAGCATGAACAAACACCTGCAAATCGTTTATGTGAGCCTTTTCCACGAATTTCTGCCAGAAGTTGTCTGAGTGGTATGGAGATGGGTGCAAAGCAGACTTATCGGTATAGGGCTGTTTCAAAGCAGCCGTGTGCGATCCAAACGAGCCATCAGCGAGAATACACCCGCCAATGCGGGTGCTTCCGGTTTCTAAAGCTTTATCTATATCCAACACTTGCGGATAAAGCTCGAATCTAACCGGAAAGTTATGAAGGTTCTCTTTAATAAGATTGTAATGAAGCAAGTCACTATCCGCGTCACCAATCATGGTATGCACACAGGTCAGCCCGGCTTTCAGGGCTATCTCCGAAGCCCGACGATAAGCACTGACAACCCCTTCTTCATCTATATGGCGATGAAACCAGCGAATAGCTTTACCGTTTAACTTATACTTCAGAACACCGCTGAAATCAGTTCCGAAATGCTCTCTTAATTGCTTTGCCGCAACCGAGTTGACAACGCTGGAATGTCCGTCTATCCGGCGAAGTAACAACAGCTTATCGGGGCAAACCGAATCAAGTTCTGTTCGTGTGGGAAAGCGTTGTTCCTTAAGTTGTTGCTCATCCAGATTGCTCGCGAAAATTATTCCACCAATTGGCTTTGTTTCGGCGAGAACTTCCAGCACATCGCTTATGGAAGATACACAATTCAGTTCCCCCGCCATATTGTATAAACCACCCTCAAAACTGTGGGTATGGGTGTCTGTGAAGCCGGGATAAACATGTGCCCCCTGCAAATCAATAACTTCCACGCCAGCAATTTCGGGTTGCCCCTGAAAAATTTCAATTATTATGCCATCTTCACACAGTACAGCTGAAAACTGTTCATCAGGTGTTCGTAAGGAGTGAAAACACGCGTTTGTAAACAACTGCCGCACTGTTAGGAAAACTCCTTCAGAAGCTGATTAAAAAGATGAACGGGAAATCCCATCACATTAAAATAGCAACCAGTAAGCTTAGTAATAAACTGGCTACCATACCCCTGAATTCCATAAGCTCCCGCTTTGTCTAAAGGTTCACCTGTGGCTATATAATCCTCAATATCGGCAGGTGAAAGCTGGTCGAAGTAAACATAAGTACGCTCCCAGCCAGACACGATTTTTTTCCCGCGAACAAGGCAGATACCAGTATAAACCGCGTGCTTTTTATTGGATAACATCTGAAGATATGTAATTGCCTGTTGATGATTTTCCGGCTTACCGAGAATTTTCCCATCTATGTAAACTACTGTATCCGCACCAACAACACAGACGCTACTATCAAACTCATCGGCAACCGCTTTAGCTTTTTGAGTCGCGTGGGTTATGACAAGTTTTCGAGGATTATCTGTTGAAATAGCTTCATCAATTCTGGCGGGTTTAATAACGAATTTAAGCCCCAGCATCTGGAATATCCGCACTCTGCGTGGGGAAGCGGATGCCAGTACTAATTGATTGTTGTTGAATATCTGGTGAATCATTTTTTACTCTTATATAGCGGTTTTGCCGGGAATATCTTCCGAGCACCTTTTCTCATCATATCTTGCAAGTCAATAGCCTTACTCTCTTTAACGGCTAGTATTATTAAGATTATACCAATAATTCCCAGGATGAGATTTGCTATCCACATCGAAAACGCGGGTGCGATGAAACCCCGGTCAGCCAATTCTTCCCCTCCCAGCAACATCATATAATAGATAAGAAACACAATTGAGCTGACACTGAAAGCCATTCCAACTCCACTGGTCTTAGTCATCATACCAACTGGTGCCCCGATTAAAACAAAAATAATACAGGCAACGGCAATTGCGTATTTCTTATGGATTTCCACCTGATACATGCGAATTCCGCGCACATTGTCGCTAATCTTGCCCTCTTTCATTCGTATCAGGTTCTGAAATTTCTTTTTCTGGCGTATTACTGAGGCAGTCGAATCTTTTTTCATCTCGCTGATTGATTGCCGCAATTCGATTAACTCAACTTGCAGCCTGGTGAGTTCCAGTTCCTTGCTGTCAATTCGACCCATCATATCACTGGTACTAAGCTCCCTGTCTCCCCGATAATCGGTTCCTGTTTCTTGCTTAATAATTCCAAGATCAGGCAGGTTGAGTGTGAATTTTTTGAACTGGCGAACCTGATATTTTTTAGAATCCTTACTATCTCTGACGTGCATTTGTCCATCGTAGAGGTCAGCATAAAGTGCGTTACCACCATTTGCGAGGTTGATATAACCCCGCTCCGCGGAAATCATCTGGGGGGATTGACTGTTTTCGCGGTCGTAAATTACTATTCCCCGCATTTGGTTGCCATCATGTTCGCGCACATAAATTGTGTAGCGTTTGTGGGGAATTTGCGTAAACACCCCTGGTTTCAGCACCGAAATAGGTCTTCTTGAATTCGCTTTGAACATCAGATTTTTTAGCTTGTGGTTAGCGTCCGGCAGAATAGAGTTGTTGAAAAACATCATGAAAAGTGCCAGAAAGATTGCCGCGAGAACCGTTGGTTTTAGCAGACGAAAGACATTTATTCCACAGGACTTAAAAGCGATTAACTCGTTATCCGTGCTTAATCGGCCAAACGACATAATAGCTGCCGTAAGTACCGACATCGGGATTGATAAAGCCATGATAAACGGCAAACTCAGAGAAAATATTGAGACAATCATCACAAATCCCAACCGCTTGTCGATTATCAGATTCAGCAGGTCTAACAGATGGTCTAACAGTAGAATGAAGGTTATTGTTACTAATGAAACCAGAAAAGGTTTCATGTTTTCCCTAAGGATGTAACGCTCTAATATCTTCACTTATTCGATCCTGACATATTGATAAATTCCTGCTCATTCAGAATTTTCACGTTTCCAATCGACTGTGCCTTGGTCAGCTTGGAACCAGGATTCTTTCCGGCTACAAGGAAGTCAAGTTTACCGCTGACAGCCGAAACCGCCCGACCTCCAAGCCGCTCTACTGGTCATTTGCTCCAATGTTCCGGTAAATAGAAATGTTTTTCCGCTCAAAAGGTCTTCGTTAGTGGAAATCTCCTCCGACTCCATCGAGTGCTGAACTCCTGCCTTTTTCAATTCCCGAATTGTTTTTAAGCTGGTTTCGCTATGAAAAAACTGCCAGACCGAAGCCGCTATTTTCTCACCTATTTCATTCACGGCAGTCAAATCCTCCATAGTGGCAACTGCCAGAGCATCAATAGACTTGAATCGTTGAGCCAGAACACGAACAGTTCTCGCGCCTACATAGCGAATACCCAAGCCAAACAACAACTTATCGAACCGTTGCCGTTTAGATAGTTCAATTGCTTTTTGCAGGTTCTCCACCGATTTTTCCGCCTGTCGTTCCAACTTAGTAATCTCAGAATAATTCAAATGATAAATATCTTCTACGCGCTGAAGAAATCCTGCTTCAATCAACTGCTTAATCAGAGCAGTACCCAGCCCTTCTATATCCATCGCTTCACGCGAGGTGAAATGCTCAATCCGGCGTTGCGTCTGTGCCGGGCAATTGATGTTTTCGCAATAGGTTATAGCTTCCACTTTCACTAATTCAGAACCGCAGACAGGGCATTGCAAGGGAAAACGCACTTTCTTCCCGGCAGTTATGGAAGACTCAACCGCGATTACTTTAGGGATTATCTCGCCCGCTTTTTTTATACGCAGAATATCACCGATATGAAGATTCAACCGGATAATCTCGTCTTCGTTATGAAGCGTTGCTCTGGTAACGGTTGTACCCGCAATCAGCAAAGGTTGCATAATTGCCACTGGCGTTACCGCTCCGGTACGCCCAACCTGAAATATTACATTCTCTAAAGTGGTTGTTTTTTCTTCTGCCGGAAACTTGAATGCTATAGCCCACTTAGGGAACTTAGATGTAAAACCTGACTTCTTCTGCAACTGGAAATTATCAATTTTAAGTACAATTCCGTCAATATCATAATCCAGACCGTTACGCTCGGTCTCCCATTTGTGGCAGTAAGCCTCAATTTGCTTAAAACTATCGGCATACCCGGTCGCGGGACTCACCCGAAACCCTTGCTCAGTCAGAAACACCAGCAACTCCGCCTGAGAAGTAATAGCAGGATTATCTAATATGCCGGTCGCGTAAATAAAACCGTTGAGCTTCCGTTGCCTTACAACTGCCGTGTCTTTTATTTTAATTGTACCAGCCGCGGCGTTGCGTGGATTCGCGAACATGGCAAGATCCTGCTCCTCACGTAGCCGATTAATCCGCTGGAACTCCGCGAAAGGTAAGTACAACTCACCCCGAACTTCGATT
>JAIOTM010000272.1 GCA_021106755.1 Candidatus Cloacimonadota bacterium
TAGTGTTTCATCGTCTTTTCTTACGTTGCTCTTCCGCGGATTTACATTCAATGCAATATCGGGCGTAAGGGATGATTTTCAGGCGGAATTCTGGTATATACCCACCGCAAATCTCACAAATCCCATAAGTTTTTTCGTAAATTCGACGCAGAGCCAGATTCAGCTTTTTAAGCTTTTTCTGCTCTTCCTCCAGCATGTAAACTTCGCGCTCTCTGGAGTCTGTATCGGTTCCCTGGTCTGCCTGATGCAGAGAGTATTGAGATACATCACCCGAACCACTACTGTTGCTTTTCCGCTGTGTCTCGTCAATAGCACGTATTAGCGACAGAGTAGCTTCTTTTTCTGTTTCGAGAATTACTTCGTATTGCTTCAATTTTTTGTCAGGTAGAGATTTTTCTGACATTTGCTACCCCCAAATTACCGTGTACGGCAATCCTTTATTATTTCATTTATTAAAATCGCGAGTGATTTTTGTGCTTTACCGGCATTTGCACGAATTTCTTCCTGAGTATGTGAATTCGAGTGGAAGATATTGCCGTAATTAGTTACGATTGAGAAAGCGAGAACTTTCATACCGGCATGTTTTGCCACGATGGTTTCCGGTACAGTGGACATACCGACTAAATCTGAACCCAGATTAGCGAACATACGGCACTCCGCCCTTGTTTCCAATGAAGGTCCTGTTACCGCGGTATAAACGCCTTGCTGTACTTTGATGCCTTTTTCATCTGCAATATTCATTACTTTGTCAATTAAAGTGGTATCGTAAGGCTCATGCAGACTGGGAAAGCGTTCTCCCTGTGTCTCCTCGTTCTTTCCAATAAGCGGATTAGTTCCCATAAAATTTATGTGGTCTTTAAGGCAGACTATATCGCCTGGAGCCATCTTCTCGTTGAGGCTGCCTGCCGCGTTGGTAAGAATCAGGATTCTGCACCCCACCGCGTTCAGAACACGCACTGGAAAAGTAACATCTTCCATCGAGTAGCCTTCGTAGTAATGAAAACGCCCCTGCATCACGCAGACGGGAACGCTGTTGATAGTACCGGAAATAAGTTTTCCAGCATGCGAAGGAGCGGTTGGCTCAACAAATCCTGGTATCTCGCTATAAGGAATTGCCACAGCATCGTCTATGAGGTTAACAAGTTCGCTTAAACCTGTCCCCAGAACAATACCCACCTCAGGTGAGTGTTCTTCTCTTATCTTCTTACTCAGATAGTTCGTTGCTTTGCTCAGATTTTCGTTCATTGTCTGCTAATCCGTTTTGGGCTGATTCCCGGAATTTCTGGTCCATCTGTCTCTCTTTTTCGCGATTCAAAATTGTTTCACGATTCAGCATATCCAGTATATCTGTCAATTCAATATGGAATCTCTTAACAAATTCCCTTTTTTCTTCTTTAAGTCTGGTGTAGTCCTCGCCGAGAGTTACAAGGTGTTTTTGTGCTTGCTCAGTCGCCTTTCGAGCTTTTTCTTCGGCAACCCGGATAATCTCCATAGCCCGTTGTTTCGCTTCGGTGATTATTTTTTCCTTAGTTTGTTCTGCCAGCACTAATGTTCTGCCAATGAGTTTTTTCTCATCTTCATCGACAGGAGTTATTGGAAGCTGTTGGACAGGGGCAGGTTCCGGCTGAGTAATATGTAAATCAAAAACTTCTTCTTCCTCTTCCTGAAGTGGCTTCTCTTTCTCCTGAAACAGAGAAACATGGCTTATCTGGATATCCTCAATTTGGTTTGAGATAAGATTCAGAAACTCACGTACTTCCGCTTTATTGAATCCGGCAATAGCAGTAGAAAATTCTCTGTGCCGGATATCCACCGGAGTCAGCATTAAATCATCTTCCATGAAACCTCCTGCTTTGTTAATATCCACTCAAAAGTAACCGCTTAATTCCCTCTATTACGAGAATTACAATCATCGGCGAGAAGTCAATTCCGGGAGTGGGAACCCATTTCCGAACAGGTCCCAACACTGGCTCGGTAAGACGTACAAGAACTTGCACAAGCGGGTTGTTTGGATTGGGAGAGAACCATGAAATGATTGCTCTCGCGAAAATTAAAAATTCGTAAACGCTAAGCGCGTAATGCAATAATCCTATCAATCTTCCTCCGGTATTTCGTGACAATTGCGGCAACGGGCTTCATAAACACCAGCGGCTCCAACCACAATTTTATCTTTATCTTTAGTTAGTCGCTGAGTACGGTTTGCCGGATTACCGCATCGTGAACATATCGCCATTTCTTTGGTAACATATTCGGCTATACACATTAAATATGGCATCTGCCCAAACGGTTTGCCCCTGTAGTCCTGATCCAGTCCGGCTACAATTACGCGGACACCGTTGTTGGCAAGCTTATTGCATACATCCACAATATCCTCGTTAAAAAACTGAGCTTCATCTATCGCCACAACTTCGGTGGAGGATTCTACCCAGCCGAGTATCTCAGAAGCTTTGCGTACTAACATAGCCGGTATCTTCATTTGACTGTGGGAGACTACAAAATTGAGTAAATATCTGTTATCAATTTCAGGCTTGAAAACCTGAATTTTCTGCCGGGCAATTTCCGCGCGACGAATCCGGCGGATAAGCTCCTCCGATTTGCCGCTGTACATGCTTCCGCATATCACTTCTATCCAGCCTGACTGTTGTTTTATAA
>JAIOTM010000288.1 GCA_021106755.1 Candidatus Cloacimonadota bacterium
CCCCTATGGTTGTAGGACGGCCCCGTGGCTGTACTCAAGTCGGAAGGTTATCTTAATCCCATTTAATGTAGTAGGATTCAAGGGAAAGTTTCTTCAGAAGCAATTTACTTCATCCCGGCATCCCGGATATCCCGCTTCGTTGCTACAACGCTAATCACAATTGCAATAACTACAGATAGAAGTGCACATCCAACAGCCGCGGGTGAGAAAATACCGGATAAGGAAAACCCGTAAGCTTCAAACAGGTTTGAAATAACTATCCGGGATATGATTCCAATCAAAACAGTTGTTACTGTTACTCCACCAAAGAGCCAACTCAGAAAGCGGTAATATTGTCGCTCTATCATTGCGGGGCTGTAGCCAAGAAGCAACAGCGTTTTTATATTCTGGGTTGCTCCGGCAATCATCAGGCGGAGGGTGAGCGAGGTAAGCGTAATAGCCAATAAAATGATAACAAGCCCTAAAAATCCTATAGCTCCCACCGAGATTTTGAGAATTGCTCCTAACTGTCCTAAACGTGAGCTATTTTCATCTACTTCAAAGCCAAGTGCCTGCAACTCGGTTAAAAGAGCAATATCACCCGGATTAACCGCTTTGATAATCAGTCGATTAACAGCGGGTTTTCCCGATTTGGCAAACTCCCCCGCAGCCCACTGCAAAAACTCGGCTGGTACAAGGATTGTGCCAAGACGTTTACTCCATCCCGCTAACAAAGCGTCGAATTCCCTGCATTGCCCATTACCGCTCAAAACCAGCTTAAATGATATATTTCCCAGGAGAGATTCACTTATGCGGGGTAAGCCTCGTGATGGTGCGAAACCCATATTATAGAGGACAAGAAAATCGCGCGGAACAATGAACGGTACAGCGTCCCCCGGATTTTTCCAACTCCATTTGTCAGGTCGAATATCGAGAAACCGTTCCGGTACAGCTTCCATAAACAGTTCGGTGCTGTAGTTAGATAGATTCTGGAAATCTGTGTAGGCTGAAACAGCAAAATTACTGGAGTAAAACGCTCCCACGTCCTGCACACCCGAAAGCTGTTTCAGCTTCTCAATATCTTCTTCCCCTATACCTCTATCACGTTTCAGAAGCCTTGTAAGCGAGGGTTGTTTGTTGAGTATTATGTACTGCTCGCCAATAAGCTGCTCATCTCCTCCGGTAATCTGGTTTATATCGGAATATAACTGCAAAGCATGTAAAAGTAGCAGTAAACCTGTTATCATGCCAATTGCCGATAGAAATGTACGCCAGTTGAAAAGGTTAATCCGCAATAAGCGGCGAACTGGTTTATAAAGCATAAGATTCATTACACTTACAATAACTTTGCGGATGAAGAGTTGTCAGAACTAATCCCGTGTTTTCTTCACGGCAACGTTGTTTAATTAGCTCTGCCGTAGCAGTTGCCGACCGCTCATCTAAATGGCTGAATGGTTCGTCTAACAACAACCATGAAAAAGATTGAGATAGTCCCCGAATCACTGCAACTCGCTGCATCTGACCCTGAGAGAGGTGTCGGCATTTGTTGTCGAGAAGCCAGCCGACCGACAAGCTTTCTGCCATTTCATTGATTTTTGTAGTAGTTACAGTGCTGGTCAGTCCAGCTTTCATCATAATATTCTCTCTCGCTGTAAGCTCTGGATATAGCTTCAAATCCTGAAACACTATTCCCATTGCAGTGCGGCGAAGTTCCGCCAGTCTGGATGGGTTCATCCCGGTAAGGGTTTCATCTCCATAGAAGATATTGCCGCTGACAGGTTTTTGAAAACCATATAATAAAGAGATAAACATAGTCTTTCCCTTGCCGGAAGGAGCTGTAATTTCGAGGAAATCTCCCGAATTTAGAATCAAGTCGGCGTCCCATACGCGGGACGCCGATAATTTATCACGTTGTTCAGACAGAAAAGCAGGAACTACGTTAGAAAACGATATTCGCATTAATCGTTCGGAAGAGTTTTACCTAAGTCTGTCAACGCGTCTAAGGCGTGTTGGTCTTTGTTTTTCAGAGTAAGTTTTAATTCGCTCTTGTACATACCATTCCAGCCGACAAATTTATCAAAAATCGTTGCCGCATTCGCTGAAAACATAGTGGCTTCTTTGTCTCCGGTAAAGGGTGCCGCAAATTTCAACAACCTACCAACATCAGCCCAGGCAAAAAGTGTTTTACCTTCCATCAACGTCAGAAGTTCTTTTGATAGTTGCACATCGTTCTTTCCGGCAATCAATTTACCAATACTGGTTTCGTTATTGGTTGACCACAGCATTTTGTTTATCAGAGCGACATAGACGTTTGACCCGATGTTTTTCTTTGTATCAAGCACGTAATAATCCTTTTTTGCTGATGCAATTCCAGTTGCTTCTGCCATACCTTTCAGGCGATCAAACAGAGTCGTGTCTTCGATACCAAGACCAACAATCGCGTGGATTTCCGATCCTTTTTCTGCTGGTGGAGTACCAATCGCGATAATCACATCCCCGCCAAGGAAATTAAGGATATTCTCCTCACTAAGCCCCAACATAAGCACACCGGCAAGAGCTTGCTTCATCTCATCCTTATATTCCGGCATCTTCTTAACCTTCGTGTACAGATAGTTCATCATTTCTGGCATATTGGTTGAAAACGCCACCATTCCTAACAAACCTTCAGCAGGAAACGCCTTCATGGTCTTCATATCTATTGTTCTGTTGAAACTCTGGAAGATTTCCTCGTAAAGAGGTTTTGCCTTTGCACTGGGGAAATATTCACCTTCCACGCGGATTTCTCCAATGTCTAAGTTAGCGTTGATGTGGCAGTATAGCTCTTCTTCATAGAGAGCTTCAAACGAGCCGGTAAAGAATCCCTGTAGTGTCTTCAGTATGTCATCATCAAATTTTATCCCGACGATATCTGCCCAGAATCCAATATCTCTGGATTGCTTAATCCAGGTTTGGAAGTTCTCGTTCTTTAACAGATTCTCCTTTGGCAGATTGAACACTGTTGAGGCATAGTGTTTCGGGTCGATATCGTTAACCATGTTCAGTGTCATGGCAGCGGTCTTTTCTCCCCAGGCAAAACACATTTCCTTTTCCGCGGCTGGTGTGTAGTAAAAGATTCCATCAACTGTCTGTATGCTGTCTGAATCATCACTGAAAGCGAGAATCATCTTGTGGAATAGCTCTCCATCGCTGAGAGGAAGCATCAGGTTTACCTCGAATACTTCATTATTATCTTCGCTGATTTCAGCTTCCTGAGTAAGATAAATGTACATCGCGCCTTCAAAATCAATACCAGTAGTTTCTGGATTCTCTACATAAGTGATTAACGCAGCAAGCTTTGCTTTATCATCCTCATCCGCGTCTTTCAACTCTTCTGCAATATGTTTGCTCCATTCCTTTCGGGCATATTCCGAGTGAGGATAGGCTTTGGCGAAATTGAATTCCAGTACATAAATCGCATCGGCGGGAATCAGTTCTAAGGCTTCTGTTAGTTTTGAACCTTGTCCGGGCTTAAAAGTAACAGGTTCTTTCCCAATTTGGTATTTCCATACAAGCAGGGCTGCAATAACAACCACAATAATTATCAGTATCACGCGTAACGATTTCATTAATCCTCCCTTAAAGGTATTGGTTACGTTTTGTATTTTTGAGTTGATTTACAATTTCTTTCACTTTTTCTGAGTTATTCTTATCCGCGACCAATAGAGCGTCATCTGTATCCACTATAACAAGATTGTTAACGCCAATCAATGTAATAAGTTTTTCTCTATTGGATATTGCGTAGCAATTGTTACTTTTTATCACGATTCCATCATTTTCGAGGACATTGCCTTCCGCGTCTTTCTCCGAAATATCGTAGAGGGCACGCCAACCTCCAACATCGCTCCACCCGTAATCAACAGGCACTACAATACGTTCGTCCGCCTGCTCCATAATGCCTATATCCACAGGAATTTTTGGCATTCTTTCG
>JAIOTM010000022.1 GCA_021106755.1 Candidatus Cloacimonadota bacterium
AGTAACCTGTGGAATAAGAACGGTAGGAAGAATGTTGATGACCGCACTGCGGTCGGAAATAAACGCGGAAGCTAAAGGTCCGATGCTGTACCCGCTCATTCCCGCCGGAATAAGGTAGCCCATATAGATAAGGGTTAAGCCCCTGATTTCCAGAATAACGACAGCGATGAGTACGTATAAAACGCATTGGAGGACAGTGAAAATCGTCAGTGTTATGTTTTTACTGAGGAGGAAGTATAAGGTGCGGATATTCAGCTTTTTTTCGCGCAGGAATATTCGTTTTTCACCGAGAATCTCGTTTACGCTGTTAGACAATCCCAAAAATAAGGCGATAATCACCGAGATGAAAATAAAGATGCTGATATTCTCATTCATCCCAAACTGATACCCCCCCTCGTTAGTGCTGTTGCGCAAAAGCATAGACACTAACAGCGATAACATTGGTGCGGCGATAAACGTGAAGAACAGATTAACCCGATTAGTAATCTTGTCTTTCAGGTTGCGGGAGAATAAATAGTAAGACTGGAGAAGATGCTCTTTTGGCATCATTCGGCGCAATGCCGGCTTGAAATTGTCCAGATTGCCGCTTTGGTGCTGGGTAGTGTTCGCCTGAATTATTTGAAGAAGATTATGTTTCTGGTAGCGTTTCTTCCAGTATTCTGGTGAAAAGGTGCGGGTACTTTCTGGTTCTCCGGTAACCCCTCCGGCAGCTACACTCTGTCGGGTTTCTCCCGAATATTCAAGTATATCGAATATGTACTCCGGCATTTTCAGCTTCTTCTTAGCCATAAGCCGTTGATTATCTATCACAACCCGGTTCAATTCGTGATTGAAATACTCGAAAACATTGGCGATGTCTCCAAAGTAAACCTGTACTCCACCCTTATCAAGGAAAAGCAGGCGGTCGAACTTCTGGAATAAGTCAGGATTAGGCTGATGAATCGTTGCCAGAATCAGCTTACCTTGTTCTTTGAGTTCTGTAAGCATATCCACAAGTTTTTCCGAATCTTTAGAAGATAGCCCGGAAGTTGGTTCATCAAGAATAAGAATCAACGGGTCTGCAAGCAATTCCAGAGCAATGTTCAATCGTTTACGTTGTCCACCGCTGAGAGTTTTGTTCATCACATTGCCGACTCTGAGATTCCGTTTCTCATAAAGACCTGTTTGTTTAAGAATATTGTCTATCCGCCGCTGGATGTCGGTTTTTTCTTTAATGTGAGGGAGACGTAGTCGGGCACAGTAGTATAGATTTTCATACACTGTGAGATTTTCGAATAAAAGGTCGTCTTGCGGAACATACCCAATGTATTTCTGGAATGAGGAGAAATTGCGATATAAGTCAGTGCCATCCAGATCGACCTTGGCTTTTAGTGGGACAATTTCTCCAACGATTGTTTTCAGTAAGGTGGTTTTCCCGCTACCGCTTGGTCCCACAATAACCAGAATTTCACCCTTTTTAACCTGAAAAGATACATGGTCTAAGGCAATAGTTTGTCCCTGATCGAACTCGTGGTACATATCAACAACATTAAGCTCTTTTATATCATACGGTACATCAAGAATATCAAGGTGCCTGTTGATTTTTATGTTTTTCTCGCCAATACAGAGAATATCCCTGTTTAGCTCAAATGGTTGCTGTTTGCTTAATTCGCGATGGTTGATGAGTATGCCAGAGCCAAGTGGTGTAACAAAATATATACCGCTATCCAAATCCAGTTGCAGGATTGCGTCAGGAGTCTTAATTGTATTGAGTCGGAAAAAATTGCGGGTCTTTTCCAGATACTGAGTTTGCGATTCGAATCGTCCGGAAGTTAAACGTTTGTGCCCTAAAAGCACATCAGCTCCATAAAATTCGGTATCTAACCGGAGTTTATCATTCAATGCAATTTGCTTGTAATCCCGCACTGATTGCTCATTAACCTCAAGGTTGCCTTTTTCTATTTTTACAGCAAAGCCAGCACCTTTGTAGAAGATATCGAATATCAGTTTGCTATCGCGATACTGCGCGGCACGTGTAGAATTTTCTTTCGCAATTTCAAAAATATTTCGGACATCTTCCGCCCGCAACGCCAACTCTTCATGCAATAGTAACTGTTGATCGGAACGAAAGAGATACATGCGGTTTTCCTCTATCGCAATCGGTTCTTTCCCTGTATTGCCTTGAAGAAAAATATCGTGATTTCCCTGACATCCAACTAACAGCATTTCTTCAATCATCAGAAAAGCGATATAATCTTCGTTGTGATTGGTTCTGTAGAAAGCATCCATATCGTCCCGGATACCCCAACACATGAAGTTCTTGATAAATCCGAGTTTGCGATCCTCAAAAAAAAGAGTGGGAGAGGTTTCTATATAATCACGGTTGCCTTCAAGCATATCCAGGATTCGGTCGTAGAGGTTAACATCAATACCGAGAAAATCGACAAATTTGATTATCTCAAGACTGCCAAGCATTTGCAAATACTCACCAGAATAGACAATAGAAAAGAAATTCAGTAGCAGTTTTATTTTATCAGGCAGAGAAAAGAACTTCTTTATAATATTACTTGCCTGCCGAAACGACAGCAGGTTCTCGTTAAGAACCTGCAACTCCTGCGGCAGGATTGTACTGCCGAGAATAGAGCCAAGCATTGTATCAATTATCTCAATATCAGCTTCGCCAATCTGTTGAATACGTGCGAGACGAATATACATCGAAACGAGAGAGTTCCGAACAAGTTTTTTATCTGTCTGCGTTAGTATCTTCTGCATTATCTGCCTCGATTAACCCATACAATTCTGTAGAACGTTGGGAATACCCCAATCAGGATTAATCATAAAAATCAGGATTTAAGATATAATCAATTTCACGTTGTCTGCTTTCTCGTTTCTTCAGCACTACTCCAGCTATAACATCGTAATCAACTTATTTCAGAAGATTTTCTTACATCTCGAATCTTAAACCCCACCTGAATCAGATGGGGTAAAAGCCTGAGGGTAGCCAGACTACCCTTAATTAATCAGAAGTGACAACAATAATCAAATGTCGTGATCGCTGGGGGCGCGTAACAAGTTCCACGCAAGAACTATTAACAGGATAAATAATCCTGCCAATTGAGGAATAACTTCCAGTAACACGTTTGATTTTGGTATTTCCGCGAGCTGGGTCAGTATATTTATTGTATCATGCAACATATTTCAGCTCCTTTATTTAATCAATTCGTTGATGTAAGACACTTTGCTTTTAAGAGGTACAGGACTGGTGCTAATCTCTTCCCGTGCTTTCTTGAAATAGGAGATAGCCGTCCGCTTTTTGTTCTTAGCGGCGTATATCAGACCTAACCTGTAGTAAGCTTCGACTGTATAGTCAAACAGGTTTCCAACTTTGTACTCTTCATTATCTTTGATTACTTTTTTCAGGAATTCTTCTGTTTTTCTGGAATCGCCTCTGGCATAGTAAGCTAATGCCTTATAGAAATTCTTCTTCGCGGAAGAAATCTGAGGAATGGAAGCAATGTTTTTGAATGCTTCATCCGCGAGTTGGCGTGCTTCTTGAGCATTGCCCAGTTTTTTCTTAGACAGGGCAAGATAGATTTGCGCACAAGGTTTGATTGTATTATGCTCTGATTCATCAGCTAACATCAATCCAAGACTTCTGACAGCCTTCTCGTAGTTTTCAAGTTGATAATAAGCGACTCCCTGCAAGTATTGGTAATAGAATACTTTGTCATTCCAGGCGGGGATGTTCGCTTCTTTGGTGAAATAGAGTGCTTTTTCAGCATAGCTGACGGCATCATGGTAGTTCTGAACCATCATGTAAACTCCAAGAAGTTCTCCGTAAGCCGGAGCGAGTGAGGAATTCAGAGAGACGGCTTTTTCAAACGATTTAAATGATTGCCCAAGCTTCATCATCTGGTTGAAAATCAGTCCATAGTTGTAATAGACTGCACCCAGTTTTTCTTTACCGGCGATTTTTGTAATCTGTGCCTGTTGTGATAGTGCTTTGTTCATATCTTTCTGAGCTGTCAGCATATCCCCGCTCTTATATTGTAAAGCTCCCCGTCCCGCGTATAGCAACGTGAACGAATTATCTAACTGCTCTACTTTATCAAGGTCGCTGATTGCCGCGTCATAATGCTGCTTGTTTTCGCCTTCAAGTGGTTGTCCGTTGAAGTGAATATAAGAACTGTGAGCAATTCCCCGATTATAGAGTGCTTCTACATAGTCTGGTTTTATTTCCAGAGCTTTGCTGAAATCCTGAATTGCCAAATCAAGTTGTTCGGATTTCTCTGCCGACCCCATAGTTAAATGGGTTATTCCCCGACTGAGATAAATCTTTGAATTATTCGGCTTCTTTTCTACGGACTTATCAAAGAAACCAAGAGCTTTTTCGTAATCACCAGCTTCGAATGCGTTCGTACCCTGCTCGTAAAAACTGGGTTGCTTGATTGTTTTCAGCATTGACCAACTGAGTAACAGCATCAGAACAATACAAACAATTGTAATTATTGCTTTCATTTCCACCTCGCTTTAGTAATCGTTAACACTCATTTCCACTAAATTTGATTTTCAAATTTTATCGCATACTAATTTGTAGATAGCGATAGAATATTGTCCAGCTAAATTTTATACGGGTATCTCCCGAAAAATTGTCGAAAGAATGGTAAATTACTTTTCTACCGCTTTTTAGTTGTTCTGAATTGCCAAATAGTCGGTAGAAAAACTTCCTGGAAATTTTTCCTGAATATCTTTCTTTAATAAAAGAGAGGATTTTTATCAGCTTGTTACAGATTGTCTTAGCGGGGCTGTTGCACAGCCCGGAAGTTTATTGTCATATAATCCAGAATAAAATATAGTGTACTCATGAAATATAAAAACCTATGTTCAAGATCAAGGAATCTTTTTCCACATTATTTAAGTGGTTTTGTCCCAGAAAATCATCTGGCTCGAATCATCAATTCATATTTTTTTACTGAAGTTTGATAAAAAAATGTTTTGGTATAAAATTTGCAATAACATAAAAAACGATGAATCGGAGGAATCATGAAATTGAAAGCGACATCTGGTCTTTTGCTAGTTTTGATTGTCGGAATACTAATTGCCGACCCAAGAGTATGGAGTGGTGACGATGGAACAATGAACGGGATTCCGATTCGTAATGGTGAAAATATTGACTGGACTCGTACAGCAGCAACACTTAATAACGGAAATGTTGTTTATGTATGGACGGATACCCGGCAGGGTGACAGAGATATTTGGGCGCAATGCGTTAATACAAGCGGAAACAATCTCTGGAATAACGGAGAATCTGTGTGTGTTGACAGCATAGTTAACCGGCAGGAAAATCCGGTTTGTATTAATTCAACCGATGGTGGCGTTATTATTGCCTGGGTTGATTTTACAGATAGCGACAATAGTGATATTTATGCCCAGAAGCTTGACGAGAACGGAACTCTCTTATGGGGAGATGGTGGTGTTCCACTTTGTGTTGCCGACGATGTTCAGAATTCTTTGAATATTGTTCAGGATGAAAACGGTGGTGCCTATATAATCTGGAGTGACTCGCGTAATGCAGATTGTTCTGATATTTATGGTATGCACGTGGATGCAAATGGTACTAATCTGTGGGCAACTGATGGACTCCCTGTTGCAGATGGTCCAGGTGCACAAATTGGTCATGTTATGCGTAAAGATGGTCAGGATGGTGCAATACTTTGCTGGATAAATTCCAACAATGGTAGAGATATTATGGCTCGTCGCATTATCAGTGATGGCTCCAATCCATGGGGTAGTGCCCTTGTTTTATGTGATGCTCCATGTGACCAGAAAAATATAACACTTATCCAGAACGATACAGACAAGTTTGCTATTGCCTGGAGAGACCTTCGTACTGAAAACAATGGTGACATATATGCACAGATTATTGATATAAATGGTAATCTGCATTGGGCTTCCGACCCGCAAGGCAAGGTTGTTTATGCTGGACCAGGAATTCAGGAAAATCCAAGAGTCAGCTCAGATGGAAATGGAGATTTTTTTGTTGTATGGCAGGATGACCGTTACGTTACACAATATAGAGATATTTATATTCAGAAAATGACCATGGCAGGCACAATTGCTCCATCGTGGCCAGCTGACGGAGTAGTGGTTTGTGATGAAATTTACAATCAGCAAAACTCCCGAATTGTTCATGATGATAACGGTGGTTGCTATATAGTATGGGACGATGGACGTAATGGTGGTTACCCCAACGATGATATTTATATCCAGCAGGTTAACAGTACAGGCAACCCTGTTCTTGAAGCAAATGGACGTATCCTTACAGATAGAGACAATAGACAGTTTTATGCGCAAATACTTCGTAGTGGGGCTAACAATCTATTTGTTTGCTGGGGTGATATGCTGGACGGTTCCCCGGGCTTGTATTACAAAGCACTGGATATGTCTGCTACTCCACTAACCGGATTTGGTATGTATGGAAATGAAATTTTCCAGGGCTTAAGTGGCGATTGCAGTTCTTTTGTAACATGTGCATCCGGCTCAGATACATATATTGTCTGGTGTGATGAACGTTACGGTTATTCAGGTACACGTATTGTGGCTCAGCTTTTACACTCAGACGGGACTTTCGGATTTGCAGAAAACGGTATTCCATTAACAGTTGACGTTGGCGAGATACAGGATTCTCCTCAGGTAGTACTTGATGATAATGATGGCATAGTATGTGTATGGGAACAACTTGAATCAGGCTATCCTAAAATAGTTGCTCAGGCTATGGACGGAAATGGAAACAAGCTCTGGGGTGATACTGGCTTAAGAGTTAGTGATAATGATCGGGATCAGGGGAAAACCAAAATAACTAAGGTTGAAGAAAACAATGGAACTTATTATTATATAGCCTGGTCAAACCTGGTTGCAAGCGGATTTGTTTGGGTAAATAAAATCTTTGCTCAAAAAATTGATGAAGCCGGAAATCTTCAGTGGGGAGATTCCGGTATGATTGTTGCGGAATATTCTGGTAGCTCATACGAAGACCTTTATATAGAATCTATGATAGACCAATACATTGTTTATCGATCATACGAAGATTTGTTTTTCAGAAAGATAAACGAAGATGGTTCAGCAGGTGTTGAACTGGTTCTTTGTGATGCTGTTGAAGTTCAAAGGAATGCTAAAGCAGTTCGTTATGAGGGAACTGACCAGATAATGATTATCTGGGAAGATAGGCGTCATGGACCTACCGGTATTTTTGGACAGATGGTTGATGTATCGACTGACACACCAACTATTGTCTGGGAAGAAAACGGAAGAGCAATTGCTTCTGATACATATGATTTCTATAAAGCGGAATTGAGTAATGAAGATGATAATTTCTATCTTGTCTGGGCAGACTTTGCTCAAGCAGGTGACGAAAACATTGCAATGCAAAAACTTGATGCTGATGGGAATTCGCTTTGGAATCCAGCAGTTTATGTTGTTGAGGAAGACTCTCGACAGACTGATCCTGATTTTATAACAGTTAATCACAATATATTTGCAGTATGGACTGATTTCAATGAGATTTCTGATTACAATTATGATGCTGATCTTTATGGCAATTTCCTTGGACCTGATGGCGGATTTACATATACACCGGATAACGGTGGTTTCCCAATTTCAACGGCAATCAGGAGCCAGGGAAGATCTCAGATTTCTTATATTGGTGAAAATGATTCTGGTAATTCGGAAGCTGTTGTTGTATGGCTTGACACACGTTCGAGTGGTGATGAAAAATTCGGAACTATTTATAGTATCTATGCACAGAAGATAGTCAATGAATATACTGTAAACAACGAAGATAGCTTACTGCCGGAAGCTGTAATTTCATTGAAACACAACTATCCAAATCCATTTAATCCTGAAACAACTATAGCATTTTCTCTTGAGAAAGCACGCAACGTTGAACTCACCGTTTACAATGTTAAGGGGCAGGCAGTAAAAACTCTTGTAAAAGATGATTTAGCTGACGGAGATTATAGCATCGTCTTTAAAGGTGAGAACAATTCAGGACAATCAATAGCTTCCGGTGTCTATTTCTATCGTTTGAAATCAGATGAATTTAGG
>JAIOTM010000369.1 GCA_021106755.1 Candidatus Cloacimonadota bacterium
CTGCGGTTATCACGATTCTCGAAAGGAGTTTTATCATCTGCCAGAATAAAAACATGCCGGGCAAAGCGCACATTGCTTTTCATCAAGGCATCTTTCTGCGTGAAATCTCCGCGTATATACTTCAGGCTGAGATTAGGAAACTTGGCTTCAAGCCCATTGATGAACTCCTGAAGGTAGTCGCCGACGAGAATCAGGTTTTCGTCCATTCCACGCCGGGAGAAATGTTTCAACATAGTTCGGGCGGTTTCGTTCCAACCGCAAATAACAAGATGTTCTTTTGATTTGATTTGTTTCAAACCTCTGGCTCCTTTTAATTTGTCTTCAACCATCAGAGACGCGATAAGTCCGGTAAAGAGCGAAAAAAGTGTAAAACCGACAAAAATAAGCCCAATCCCCACAATACGTCCAACCGTGGTTTTCGGTACTATATCACCGTATCCAACCGTGGTAATTGTTACAATAGCCCACCATAAGGCATCAATGAAGCTGTTGTACTGATTTGTGGCTTTATTTTGCCTTTCTAAAGCAAGCATCACGGTCGCGCTACAAATAATCAGCACTATGATAAAGAAAGCGATTATCACAAATCGTCGGGTTTTCTCCCGATGTTTGAAGTACCGTCTTATCCTTTTTTTCAACTTCATTATCTCCTTGTTGTTCGTTTACAGAAGAGATTAGTTTTTGTAAAGTTCTTTTAGAAGAAATAGAGGAAAAACACCATTTCTAAGCAAGTTTCGATGCCCTCAATCCAAGATTGTTTCCTCTGAATGTAAATACATCTTTACATCTAACTTTGTTTCAGTTAAAGTGGAAAATGTGAATTATTTCGATATTATTTTTGAATTTTCCGCGACTACATTAGATTTTAAGGAATAATGAGATAATCTGCAAAGGAGTGTTACGTTGAGAACTAAAGCGATTCTTTTTGTCATGTTGTTTTGCTTTTCGCTACTTTTTGCGATTGAGTATAGCGTTACTTTGGATTGGACTCCTGAAGTTGAAAGCGATTACCGGGTTTTTGTGGCTGGAGAATTCAATGGTTGGTCAACTTCGCGCCATCCGTTGATGGAAAAAGAGGGTGTCTATACAATTACTCTCAGCCTGAAGCCGGGGAGATACCTCTACTCTTTTGTTGTAGAAGATGTGTTGCAGAAAAACAGCGATAAACAATGGATACCGGATGACTCCGCGATAGAATTCGAGCCAAACAGCTACGGCGGTAAATACTCTGTTCTAAAGGTTGGCGACGAAGGAGCAGTAGCAGTTCCGTTCCGGAAAGTTGGCTTTAAGTACATAGCAAAGTCTGGAGTAGAGAAGGTTGCTGTCAGCGGCTCTTTCAACAACTGGAGTTACACCGCCAATCCAATGCGAAAAATCAGTGAAAACACTTTTGAAACCTGTGCTTTGATATTGCCGGGTGACTACCAGTACAAATTTGCAATTGATAACGCCCGGGTTATCGCTGACCCAAATCAACCCTATATAGCCGATAGCTTTGGAAATCATAACTCATTACTGACAGTTACAGAAAATATGCCCGAAGCGGTAACAATCAGAGGAGATGGAATAATTCAGACCTGCTCTCTGCCCGCGAATCAAAGCGTTATGATGCTGAATCCACTTCCATCCGGGGCAGTTGTCTTCCGTTGTAAAGCTTACTCGAACGATATTGAATCCGCGTATCTGATTCTTGATGGCAGAAAACTGCCGATGTATCCCTTGGGCGAAAATGGGATGTTTACCTGGTATCAACGAGTCGTTGATAAAGCCAACGAATCAGCGAGCTACTACTACCTTCTGCAGGATGGTGCCGCGAAACTTCATATTAAAAACGGATTGCTTACCAAATCAGTTAGCGAGGGCACAGATTTTGTTCTCAATAAAGGTAATAGCAAACCCCTGAATATTCCAGACTGGGCTACGCGGAATGTTGGCTACAAAGTCGTTATCGACAGATTCTACAACGGTAGCCCGGCAAACGACCCCGATTTCACCGAGAAATATTATGCTGGCATGAATACAAAACCTATCCCCGGAGAAAAACTGAAACCGGGACAAAGATACTATCACTTAGTACGCGACTGGGAAAACACTTCTAACCTGAACAGCAATCCGTATGACTCTGAGGGTAAAGCCGACCGTTTTGCCTTCTATGGTGGAGATTTCGAAGGACTGCACCAGAAAATGGATTACTTCAAATCGCTGGGAATCGGCACCTTGTTTATCAGCCCGGCTTACACTTCCCGCTCGTACCTTAAATTTGACGCAATTGATATGCTGACTGTTGACCCACACCTTGGAACAGAGAAAGAATTCGCTGATTTTATCGCGGCAGCCCACAAAATTGGTATCAAAGTTGTAATGGAACTTACTTTCAACCATGTCAGCGATGAGTTCTCTGGTTTCCAGAAAGCCATTACTGGTGGAAAAAACTCAATATACTATAACTGGTTTGAATGGAAACAACCGCTATCCACACCTCTCAAAAATCCCGAAGCAAATGCCCGCTCTTTTTACCATTCATGGAATGGAACAGCGGAGTTTCCTGAACTGAATTTCGATTTATCCCGCATGGGAAACGACGAAAATCATATCCAATCGGTAATCGATGCAACTCCCAACCGGGAGCTAACCGTTTATTTGGTAAAAGTAACTGACTACTGGCTCTCCTTAGGGCTGGACGGTTTCAGCTTTGAGCTTGCCGATAATGTTCCGGTATGGTTCTGGAAAGAACTACGCACGCATATCAAGTCAATTAAACCGGACATCTGGATGATAGGGTCTGTCTGGCAACATCAGGAACCGTACCTTGACGGCTGTTTTGACACGATAACGAAAAGCAGTTACTTCTCAGCTCCCACGCGAAACTTTTTTGCTACCGGGATTATCAACGAAAAGCAATACGCCAACGCGTTATCTTCAATGCTGATAGAATTGCCATTGCAAAACGCTGCTTCAATGCCGCTTTATCTGAGCAACAGAACAACTAATCGCTTTTTACCCGCGGTTGGTAATAAGACCAACACACTCGAAAATGCCATTGCCTGTGCTATGAATTGGCTGGGAGTACCTGTTATCTTTTACGGTGACGAAATCGGATTGCAAGGTGCTATAGGACCAGACAGCAAACGCCCCTTTAACTGGAAATATTTCAGGAATAAAAATTCTACGGCTATCCGCCGTGCCTACCAGAAACACATTGCCCGCCGCTCTGATAATCCGGTGTTGGCAAATGGCAGTTGCCGTGTATTATATTCTGCCGAAAGTGTACTGGTTTTTGAACGGCAGGCAGGAAACAAGCATCTCATCACAGTAATCAACAACAGCGATGAATCCCGTTCTATACCTATTCCCTGTTGGAACCAGCAAAGCGGTAAAATTAAGAGTCTTGTTTCCGGTAACAGCTTCCCAATTAAAGCCGGGGTCTGCACTATAAAACTGAGTGGAAAATCGAATACGATTCTGGAGCGAATCTCCCCTTGAGTCAAACTGAAAAAAGTTGCTTTCCTGTTACTTTTCGCTTCGAACCGTTAGCCGGAGGAGTTGAGAAGGTATTTGTCGCGGGTGATTTTAATCAGTGGAATCCTATCGCTAATCAACTACATGAAGAAGGGGGCGTTTACTCACTTACAATCCAACTCCCTCGCGGTAAGTATGCCTACAAATTTGTTGTTGATGGACGCTGGATAGCAGACCCGAATGCTGACAGCTATTCCAGCGATTTTCTCGGTGAGGATAACGCTATAGTCGAAGTTGGCAAAAACGTTACAGGACTCCGAATAGTCGATTTCGTGCTGGAAGGTCATCCCGATGCCGAAAAAGTCTTTGTTACAGGGGATTTCTGTGCCTGGAAGCCAAACCAGTTCCTTATGCGAAAAGATTCCCAGAAAATCTGGCATAAGCAATTAGTTTTAGATTCGGGGCAACACCCATACAAATTCGTACTCAATGGCGATACTTATATCTCTGATCCTGATGCTATCCACACAACTGAAGATGGTTTCGGCGGTGTTAATTCTTTGAAAATTGTAGATGAATTCTGCCCGGAAGCAATACCGCAAAAAAGAAATAACGTTGTTCTTACGGCAATGTTCGGCAACGATGAACAAATCGCGGGATGCAATCTGCTTGAGCCGGGAATTATTGAGTTCAGTGCTAAAGCATTCCTTAACGATATTGAGCGGATTGAGCTCCTTATAGGTGACATAACTTTTACAATGCGTGAAACCTACAGGGATTCGCAATTCGTTTACTACAAGAGAGAAGTGCCGATTGAGAAGAGCGATTATCGGTATCTGTTCAAATATATTGATGGGAATACTATTCTCTACTATGGACAGGAAGGCTTTACTGCTGAAACAGGTAAATGGTTCAGGTTCAACACGGATTCCGCTGCCGCGTTCTTTACTCCTGAGTGGGTTTGCAACGGCATTATCTATCAGATTTTTCCAGACCGCTTCGCCAACGGTAATCCTGCTCTCAATCCAGATTTCTATGAGTGGTACTACTCAGGGAAAAACACTCTACCTCCTCCAGATGAAAAACTTCGCTGGGGGCAACAATATTACCATTTCGTAAACAACTGGACAGACAGCTCTCCCCTGAAATTGAATCCCTTACATTCCGAAGAGAAACCAGACTGGTGGTGTTTCTATGGTGGAGATATTCCTGGAATCAATCAGAAGCTTGATTACTTAGAGGAATTGGGTGTAACAATCCTTTACCTCAACCCAATATTTGAAGCACGTTCCAACCACCGTTACGACGCGGCAGATTTCAAAAAACTTGACCCTCGTCTGGGAAAAACAGAGGATTTTCAGAAGTTTGTGAAGG
>JAIOTM010000348.1 GCA_021106755.1 Candidatus Cloacimonadota bacterium
GAAAGAGTGTCTTAAAGCATGGGGTGAGTAGCCTTTTGTCTTGGCAACAAGCATCAGATAGCGGTTGAGAATTACGCGTAATTCATCGGGGGAAAGGAGCTTGCCGCTCTTGGAGAGAAACAGTATTGTGTCGCTGTTAAGTGATTTGAATGAATCTCGTACACCGAGATATTTTTTTACGGCAGTGATAGCATATTTCCCCACCGGAATAATCCGCTCTTTATTGCCTTTACCGAGTACTCTGATGAGTTTTCGTTTGATGTCAATATCGCCTATGGAAACCATGGATACTTCGCTGATACGTAAGCCACTGGAATAAATCAGTTCCATAATGGCTTTGTTTCGGATTCCGAATTTGCTGGTAATATCGGGAATATCCAATAATTGCAACATCTCATCTTCGGTGAAATGTTGCGGCAGTTTTTTCTCAAATTTGGGTACTGGCAGATTAGCGGCTGGGTCTTTCACTAAGAGGCTGTGTTTCCGGCAGTGTGAGAAGAAGTTGCGGATGGTTGTCGCTTTCCGGGCAAGAGTTCGGTTGGAACGTGTGTTTTGACTAAGATGGCGAAGAAAATCACGAATGTAAAGCCGTTTTATCTCTTCTAACGGGATAGTATCCAGCTCGAAGTATGAGGTCAAAAACTCGCGGAATTGCTTCAAATCGTTGTGGTAGGCTCGCAGAGTATGCACCGAAAGCCCCCGCATTTTCAGGGATTGCATGTAAGTTTCAAAGGCACTGTCGAAATTCACTATCCCCCCTGGTGTAGCTGTATTTCACGAAGAAACTGTTTCTCCTGTTCTTGTGCCTGAAAGTACCAGAATTCCCTGCCATTTATGCAGGGAATTCCATGATGTTGGCACCAGATAGTTAGCATAGTTGGCTTCTTGCCGTAGGGCAAATCAATAACTTTTTCTATGCTGGTTAAACTGAGCGAAAGCGGTAGCAATCCAGACGGGGTGCAGTTGATAATCACGTTGCAATTCTTAAAAGGAGTTGGTAAGCCAAATTTCTTGGCGAGATGCTTTACTGTAGCCTTGTTTCTGCCTGTTATTGACACTTTGTATTTCTCACTGAAGACTTCTATAGCCGTTTCGGCAACTGCGCCACTACCATAAATCAGGATACGGTCAGCAGGGGAGAGGTTAAGTTCTGCCGCGGCTTTTTCAAAAGCGATTGCGTCGGTGTTTTGAAGTGTCCAGCCATTATCTTCTGGAAAAGCCAGATTTGCTTTATGTGTAAAAAGCCGTTTGTGGGGCATTGTAAGTGAAAACCCATAGAGATTATCCCTGAAATCGTCTAACCAATTCAGAAAATTCTCTTTGTCTGAAACATTGAAAGGAAGATAGACTGCTGCAAGCTTCTGTTGCCGAAAGAGATTATTGAAATGATTTATCCCCAGAGAATCCCATACCTGCTCGCCGCCTATAAGTCCGCCAATGGCAGGAGTATCTGAGCCGGGAAGGTTGAACAACGCCAGTTCTTTCAACGAAAGTTGACCTGTAGCGGTCGGGAGTTCGGGTAGAGCAGTGTATGTACCATACCCATAAACACTATAGAAGAAAATCCGGCTGAATTTTCCAAGGGGTCCCATACCTGCGAATATTACTGGTTTGGAAGCACCTCGCAGTGCTGTTAAAATGGGTTTCAATTGGTTGTAACTGCTTACGTAAACAGCCAGTTTGAGGATTCCCGCGCGTGAGGTGTTTCCGTGGTCAATGAAATTATGTAAATCATCTGAATTCCAGCTATCATCATACCAGTGATGTGATAAGATTAACTGTTTGTCTGGAAGATTTCTCGGGATTGTCTCTAAATTCTCGCAATCAAGCATGCAACCAGTTTGCAGGGCTATGTCTATATAAGGTGCAACGCCCCGTTTTCGGTCTGTCAGTATTGTTTTCGATGTGACAAGTTCGGAAGATAAATCGCCATTGTAAGTATCTAAACGAAACTCATAAAAATCAGTCTGATTTCTGGAAATTTCTGCACTGATGAATTCAGTGCTGATGAAAGGGAGGCTTAAAACTATCACGGACTATAAATCCACCATGCGGATTGTTTTAGCTGCATGGTAAAACTGACTTTCTGCGTTAAGATATTCATCTCAGCCGATAAAGTTATCTCTTTATTTGTCCACACATCATTGACAAAGGAATATGTCTCGGTCATTTTAAGTTTGGGTATCATCGGAATCGGCACTTCCATTGAAGATTCTTTGAAAATCGGGGCACCTGATTTTTTCTCAAGCCATACTGTACCTTTTTGAGCAACACTATCACTTACACTCATTTTATACTCAAAATCAAACCCCAGACACAGATAGCCATTAATCCTTTTTGTTTTACCAGTGAACGAAACAAGCGGGTTATTGGGACTGTTATTATGAAACAAAGATATATTTTGTGGAGTTCTATCCTGCTCAATCTGAGATTTCAATAATCCAAACAGGTCATTCTGCAAATCATTAAATGCCTCTTCGCTATTGATTATTTTGTTTGAAATCTTACCTGAATCTGTAAGAGTATGACTCAGTGTCAGATTCAGATTAATAGCGTCCTGTTTCTGGGTATCTTTCATTTCGAGATGAATATCTGATCTACCAGGTACTCTGTTCCAGTTTTCTGCCGCGATTACGGTAGCCTTGCTCCATAATATTCCTGCCTTTTCAGGCAGTTCATCTACCGTACTCATTTGTGATGGTTTGCTACAAGCTACCAGTATCATCACGATTAAGCAGGCGATAGCAATTCTAAGAATCAGTTTCATAATTATCCTCCTTGCTGCGGGTTAATATCACTTGCCAGAGTTCTTGTACTGTTTCTTCACTGATACCAAACTCTTTGGCTATTTTCATTAAATTATCAATAATTTGCTTCTCTCTAAGTGGGTCTCGCTTCGATATTTTATTGCTCTGTTTCAGTCTGGCGATTTGCTTTACAATTTTATTCCTGCGGGAGATTCCCATTATCAAATCTTCATCTATTTTATCAACTGCTTCCCTGAGTTGCGGCAAAGTTGCAGATTCTCCCGCGATTTGTTGCTGGTAAGCGGCGGCATCGGCAAGAGCCAGCTTTGCCATAGCAACGCAAACCGGAATAATTCTCGGAATAAGGGATACATCGTGTCTGCCGGTAACAGTAATGCTGGTTTCTTTTCCATCGCGCGTTATTGTATTTTGCGGGATTGCGATAGAAGATACTGGTTTGACGGCAATACGAAGTCGCAAAGATTGTCCCGTACTTACACCACCGAGAATTCCTCCCTGATGATTGGATTGAAATCCATCTTTTCGCAGTGGGTCATTAGCCTGAGAACCAGAAAGTGCCGCCAATGCAAAACCGTCACCAAACTCAATGCCTTTAATTCCACCGATTGAAAGAATTGCTTTCCCTAAATTGGCATCCAGTTTCTCAAAAACCGGGTCGCCCCACCCAGCCGGAATTCCTTCAATAACCATCTCTAACACACCACCAACCGAATCGTTATTAGCTCTCGCTTTCTTGAGAAGCTTGATTACTTCCGGTAAAGTTGTTGTATCCCGCCAGCCAATGGATTTCTCCGGCAAATCGAGTTTTTCCGCCCGGATATCGCCTATCTGAACTGGATAACAGTCGAAACTTATATTTCGCAACCAGCTTTCAGCTAAGGCGGAAGCAGCCACTCGTGCTACTGTTTCCCGTCCCGAAGCTCTGCCGCCACCCCGATAATCTAAAATCTTGAATTTCCTGAACCAGCTAAAATCCGCGTGACCAGGTCGTAATATTTCCTTCAGATGGTCATAGTCTCTGGGTTGCATAGCATTATTTTTTATAATAACGCAAACAGGCATTCCGGTTGTAACTCCCTCAAATACACCGGAAAGCACCCTGAATTTGTCGCTTTCAACGCGGGTTGTAGAAAATTCTTTTCCGGCAGGACTACGCTCCGCCAATAATTGAGCTATTCTCTCATAGGGAAACGGAATACCGGGTTTCACATCGTCTAATACAACCCCGCAAGCGGGACCATGGCTTTCGCCGAAGGTCGTAATACCGAAAAAACTGCCAAAATGATTTCCACGCATAGTGACTCACTTGCCGCATTACAACTCATTTGTCAACTTATTGCTTGACCTGAAATAGATACATCCATTTTCTGTTAATTAATTGGCTATGATAATATTTGGAAAAGAATGTTATAGGGTTTAAAATATATGTTTTTGGGAAAAAGGAGTTCTTCTAATGAGTTATCTAAAATTTCGCAGGATAATAATGGTCAGCGCGTTTTTGCTGGCACTGTTTTTGACCTATCTTGCTTTTTTCTCCGGCTCCGGTTATATCAGCTATAAGAATCTTTATTTCGCTGTTCTGTTGGCATTTGTCGGATTTGGTGAAGTGCTGTTTTATGTTTATAAAGCTGGCGGAAAATACATGGGATTACTATTTCCGGTTCTGTTTTTTGTTGTGTTTGGTTTCGCGATTTACTCCGCGGATTCGTTTTTCATCGGAACGAATGATGACCCGCCGGTTTATACGCCGGGAGCGGTCTTTATTGCTGATTCAGTCCAATACGTACCTCAAGCCAAAAAGAGAGAGGAGTTGGTACCTTTTTTCCAGTCAGAAGATACAGTCGCGCTGAATCTGCGGGAACTGGGAAATATTGCCAAATGGGAGAGTTTCACGGATTTCGATCATTATATCCCCAGCAAGTCAGTTGTCAATATTGACAGATTGGGAACTAATCGCTTTAGA
>JAIOTM010000442.1 GCA_021106755.1 Candidatus Cloacimonadota bacterium
ATTGGATTTCTTACTCAGATTTTTTCGCAACTTTGTCTGCTGATTCAAAAGTTTTTGTGTAGGTGAATCTTTTACACAGTAAAAGTTTACTCTTCAGGCTTTTTTCAAAAAGCAAACCAGATGAATATTTTGTCAAATAAGGTGTTTTCGTCTGAGAAAACACTAAGTTACTGCTTATGACTTGAAGTACATAAGTGATAGCTATATTTTTTATGAGAATAAAAAAGCCGGGTGACGGCGTGTTTTTACCCTTCGAACCCGAAATCGGGCAAAATATACTCTGACTTTATGGGGGTTTTCTTCAGATGTAAAATGCAACATTGAGCATGAAAAGCAACATAACCAAATCTTCTTGAAAAAATGTGGGTATCCTTGTCCCTTTGTTTTAGCCTGCCATTTGATTTGATTCCAGAAATCTGGTTCACCTCTTAAACAATGCGGCTTTGCCCATAAAGATACTGATCTGTTTTTCTAACTTCCAGCCTGCCAGTTGAGCGGCTTCGATTTCTTTATTGAAAAATTCTGCCATAACATGATGGTTCGGCTCTGCTATAAATAATCTTCCTTCTGGTGCCATAAGTTTGTGAAGTGTTTTTAGAAATACAGGGATGTCCGGGACTTCATGTAACATAAAAAAGGCAAGTATGAAATCTAATTGTTCGGGCATTTCAAAAACAACATCGTCAATCAGCTTTGTCTTTATTTTCTTCGTGAGCTTTTTCCTGATAGCTTTGGCTGTTATCACATCCAGCATTTCCTGCTGAACATCAACCGCGTAAACACAACCTTCTCCGGTTAGCAGTCTGGCAACAGGAAGAGTGAAATAACCATCTCCGCATCCAATATCCATTACTTTCATCTCTTGAGTGATAAAAGGTGAGAGCATTTTTTGCTGACGGTGTACAGTTCCACGTAATAAATTTGCAAACTTATACCCGGTAGTAAGTTTGCATATATGTGGGGTTGCCTGAATAAGTTTGTCGCGTATCATGAGACCTCCATTTTATTGAATCCTTTTCTGTGAGACAAACTATTATCTTTTCTTCATGTGTCAAAAAAAACAACAACATTTCCTTAACAGAAGCATGATAATTCCATAACTACCTGAAATAGAAAGAATATGGGTCGCATTTAATGTTGATTCATGCCCACGACGAATAGTTAAAATAAAAAAAAAGGAAGAAAAATCCATATTTTCTTGACAGCTATTGTGTTAAACCATATATGTCGATTTGTGATATAATTGGAATCAAGTATTTATTTGTATATTTTGCAATACGCTGTTGGTTTTGAAGAAACAAACGCCACTTAGAGGTTGTGCCGATGAAGAAAAATACGGCTCAGATGAGCGAGTTTTCGCAATACATGAAATTCGATAAGCGGATATTCTTTCAAACGCTAAGGCAGAAGATAGTTTTTATCTGTGTTGTTGCTCTTGTCGCGACAATTGTTGCCGGAATTTGGGCAAAGTTAGCGATAGGTGTCACCTGGCGTGCCAGAACTACTATTATTCGTAATATCAAGAACATGGCGGCACAAACAGATGTCCCTTACCTGTATCAGCAGATTGATTTGAACACAGTTCTTGAATCTGTACGTATGCGGCGGAATCTGGAAGAAGTAATTGATAGCCTAGGGCTGAAAACAACGCCTGAAAAACTCTTTGGAAGCTTCGATGTTTACCGAGGCGGTCGATCAAACATACTCAACATTGCCGCTTACGATGGCAACCGTGATTTGGCTGTTGATAAAGCCAATCTGTTGTCGGAAGTCTTTATCCGAAATTTCTCGGAAATAATGAATTCCTCAGCCAGAAGTATGTATCATTATTATGTACCTCAGCGGGAAGAATACTTACGTGAGCTTAATGAAGTTCATCGGGATATTGAAATATTTCAGAAACAGCACGGCATTATGTCGGTGGAAGCTGAGACGGAGATTAAGTATTCACAAATCAACGCTCTGGAACTGAACAGGTCGGAATCCCGACTCAATATCGAAGCACTGCGAACCAAAATCAGGGACATTGAAACGCGCCTTGTGGACATGCCGGATGAGGTTCAGATTGGTTCATTGATAAGGGCTACCGACGAGAAGCAATTAGAGCAGATGGAGCGGAATCTTGCCCTCTATAAAGAGAAGTACACCGACCGGAATCCGCGTGTAATCAAGTTGCGTGAAGATATCAACGCGATGAAGCAGAAGATAGAAGACAAGCAAGACCTGAAAGTAATTCCAGACGAAATATCTTATGGTCCCAGCCAACTCAAGCAAACACTTGTCGCCTCAAAAATTCGATTTGAATACGAGCTTAAATCCGAAGAAGAACTGGCGGGAAATTACCAACAGGAAATCGAAGCTATTAAGAAAGAACTTCGTTCCCTCTCTGAGATGGAGAAGGAATACATCGAACTTAAACGGAGTGAGGACCTGCTTACAAGCTTATTGCAGATGATTGAAACGCGAATGGTGGAAGCAAAAATAGCTTCTGAATCTAATATAAAGGATTTCGAGATAATCGAATATGCTACTCCACCGAAATATCCGCAAGGTTCCAGACGGAAAATGATGGCAATCGCGTTAGGTTTATTCGCTTTCTTTGGCTTGCTTGCTTACTTTATGGGTAAAGAGTACTTTGATTTCTCTATTAAATCTGACTATGATTATGACGAGTTTATAGATATTCCTCTTATGGGAGAAATACCAACTCAGGAGGATGTTCCCGAAAATGTGTTTTATACTCAGATTCAGATTTTGTTTGGCAAATATGTGAATTTACTGCCGCATACATTACCTACGTTTGTAACTATGGGAAGCGTTACCCGGAATACGGGGAAATCTTTTGTGATTAGGGAACTCGCGGAAATGCTTACCTCAAAAGGTGAGCGTGTATTATGGATTGATTCCATTCCATCGGCACCGGAAGAAATATCTCAGCACGTACTCAACGAAGCACTCTTTGAGTGCAAAAAAGTTCCCAGACCCAATAAGGTCAGCGACTTATTATACAAGTCCTACTTTGTTTACGATGAAGGCTCTTACCGTACTGTATTGGATGAACAGCAACTCACCGTTTTCTTTCAACAATTGCAGAATTACGATGTCATTATCTGGGAGTTGTTTGAAGCCCAGTTCAATATGCAGATGTTCTTAACGATAGCCAATTTCTCGGATATGCTGACATTTGTCTCAAGATTCCGCATCTCACACAGGGAAATTCTTAGCAATACCACCAACTTCATCAAAGAAAACAGCAATGTGAAAATCAATGGTATCCTGAACCACATAAAAAGTCCGTACTTCCGGACTAAATATTAGAGAACAACATGAAATATTTATACTTACTCGTCATCGCACTGCTGGTGTTTACCGGATGTAGCCGCAAGATGAAACCGGAAACGATTGCAGCTCCACCCCAGTATCTCGAAGAATCAATTATAAGCCAGAGATCTGAAGCTGAGGTTTTGAAAGAACTCAACGAGTTGCATGGCTTGACCGCGTCACGGTATATAATCGGACCGGGAGACAAATTCCACATATATGTTTATGACGAAGCGGAACTGGATACTCGTGAAGTTATTGTTAAACCGGATGGGGCTATCTCAATGAAACTACTCGGGGAAATTCGCGTTGCCGGGCTTAGTATCCCTGATGCCTCCCGAACCATAGAAGAGAGATTGAAGGAGTATGTCCTTTATCCAAAAGTTTCCATGGTACCCTACGAAATGAAAAGCTCAAGAGTATTGATTCTCGGTAGTGTCGCGAGACCCGGTTCTTACCTCACGGAAAACGATATGCGTGTCCTTGACGCAATTTCTAAGGCTGGTGGTTTGGCTACAGGTGTTTTCCAGAACAACACTATTGAACTTGCGGATTTAGAACGCACTTACATTGTTCGGGGTAACGATTTACTACCTATTGATTTCAGAGCACTTATCCGCGAAGGAGATATGATGCAGAATATTCCGCTTATGGATGGTGACTATATCTATATTCCTTCGGCAATCAACAGAGAAATATATGTACTGGGTGAGGTTAACGAGCCTGGTCACTTTGCCTATAAAGAAGATATGACACTATTGCAGATTATCAGTTATGCTCAGGGATTTACTACAAGAGCTTATCGCTCAAGAATCTTTGTGATTCGTGGAAGTCTGAACCATCCCAGAATGTTTCAGATAAACAGTTGGGCAGCCTTGAAAGCACAGGAGCAAGATTTCAGATTAAAGCCAAACGATGTAGTATATGTACCAAAAACACATATTGCTTCATGGAACGATCTTCTTGATAAAGTGATGCCGAGTCTCCAGACAATTCAGGGTGCCTGGATGGTACGCGAGATTATTCGGGACGAATAAAAGCACTCATTTTCTAACATAAAGCCCGGTGGATTCTGCCGGGCTTTATCGCGAAGCGAATTCGGGATTTATTCTTTGTGCGAGCGTATGAGTTCACCCACTATAGAGTGCATAGAAGAGGACACAGGCATTTCTCATTTCCCGTTTACGGGTGAAGTCGCAGGGACACCCAAAATGGAAAAAGATGGTTTCCATACAACTATTAATATATTGGCGGGAAAAACTGTTTACAAAAATTCCTGCTTTCAAAAGTATGACATATTGTTATTTGTATAATTATAGGAGAAATCTTGAATATAAAATTGCCAGAATTGAAAATTGGGGAGTTGATTGCAAAAATCCCAATCATACAGGGTGGAATGGGCGTAGGTATCTCACGTTCTGGATTAGCTTCAGCAGTTGCCAATGAAGGTGGTATAGGTGTTATATCATCAGTAGGTCTCGGAGTTGTTCAATCTACTACAAGTAAGAAAGATCGCGCGGCGAATCTGAACGCGTTACGTTACGAAATTCGTGAAGTAAAGAAGAAAACCAACGGTATTGTTGGAATAAACATCATGGTGGCACTTTCCGATTATGATGATCTTGTGAAAATCGCTATAGAGGAAAAAGCAGATATTCTGTTCCTTGGTGCTGGAATGCCATTGAAAATTCCCGGTGGAATAGACCTTGATACTTTGCGTAAGCAAACAACAAAAATTGGCGTTATCGTATCCTCTGCCCGGGCAGCCTCACTTATATTCCGTACCTGGAGCCGAAAATTCAACCATGTCCCGGATGCCGTTGTTGTGGAAGGACCTGAAGCTGGTGGACACCTTGGATTTTCCAGAGAGCAACTCGAAGATAAGAAACAAACTTTAGAGAATATTCTTCCTGCTGTAATCGAAATGATTAAGCCATTTGAAGAACAATTCGGCAAAAAAATTCCAATTATTGCCGGAGGCGGAATTTTCACCGGAGAGGATATATACAAAATTATGGAATTGGGCGCGGATGGAGTTCAGATGGGTACACGTTTTGTAGCAACCCACGAATGCGATGCAAGCCCTGCTTTCAAACAGCAATACGTGGATTGTACTAAAGAAGATATTGTTATTATTGATAGTCCGTTAGGATTACCTGGACGCGCTATTGCCAACACTTACCTTAAGGATGTGATGAAAGGCAAAAAGATTCCTTTCTCATGTCCGTGGAAATGTCTGAGAACCTGCGATTACAAGACTGCTCCTTACTGCATAGCCGAAGCTTTAACAAATGCCTGTGTTGGTTTAATGGACCATGGGTTTGCCTTCTCTGGCTCAAATGCTTATCTCATCGACACAATTGTTTCGGTGAAAGAGCTAATCGAAACCCTGATAGCGGAATTCACAGCCGCGGCTGAGAAAGCCCTGCAACTTGAGCCTGAGCTTAATCCAACTGTCTCACATACATAGAAATGAGAAAAAGATATACCCGAAATAGCTAATATTTGCGAATTTTCTTAAAGCATTACCTGCGAAGACCTTTGTATAAGAAAAATAACAGAATATCTTTATAGTGAAGCCCATAACTGGGTTTTCGGCGAGTAAAACTTCGCAAAGGTCAAACTGCCTATTACAATGAAAGACTTAAACTACGTTATATTACATTATACAAGGCTCTAAGATAGATAGAAACGCTTTTGAAAAAACTGAATGAAGTTGTGAAATCCTGAAATAATTCAATGTCAATGCGTGTTAATTATAGCTTGGGAATGTAAAGTATTTTGTGTAAACTCCTTTTTGTTATTTTTCAAATTTAGCCAATCTTTCTTCGAACATAATGCTCAGCTGGGAGTAAATCATACCCCAGTTCCTGATCGG
>JAIOTM010000030.1 GCA_021106755.1 Candidatus Cloacimonadota bacterium
CAATGCGGCTGGCAAGGATTGACATCTGTACCGAGGGTACCGGGCTGATAAACAAATCGTAGTTTGCCGTGTTTATCAAGTTCAGTTTCGCGTCGATTTCCGCGTAAGCACTCCAGATGTCATCCCCCAAATGGTCAACGAGGGCTTTATCATCCAACTCAATAACAGAATCAATATGCGGGAAGTTGCGGAGAATCCCGGCAAAAGAGGAGATTGCGAGTATATCTATTCGGGAGTCGGGGTAGCGGTCTTTCAGACCACCAACAAGCCCCAGCATTTGAATTAAATCTCCCATGCGGGTTAGGTTCGCTATTAGTATTTTCATTTTTTCATTAGCCTGTTTTTTGTTAATCAAAAGTTATAGACATAACATCCTCATGCGTTATTTGAGGTTAGCTGTCGTCGTTTGCAAATGTTTCTAAAACTCGTAATATAGTCTCGTACCGCTTCATCTCACCAGTTTCTTTCAGATAAGAAAGCAAAGCAGGCAGGCTGTTTCGTTCCCGTGCGGGAACCATATCAAGAAATTTCTTTAACTCAGGGTCGTTAATCTGGCTTAGTTTGTTGCCAAACGCTTCCCGCTCGTGTTGGAGCATCGCCGTTAGCTTGCCGGTTTTCCCCTGAAGCGCGCGCAACATCTCTTCAATCCGGTGAGTGTAAGTATGATTATTCAATACCTTACGGCGTCCGTTGTTGGCTATTCGCATTCGTTCATCTTCGTGAGTCAGGTAGTAATCAATTTTTTCCTTCAGGTCTTCCAGTCCGGAAAACGTTACAATCTCTTCACCTTCAACGAACAGTTCCGGCAGATATTTTCGTTTATCAACCAGTTGAAATCCACCGCAAGCCATAATCTCGAAAGTACGCGGATTTACAAAATCACCGTCCTCTTCTAAAATGCTATCACCCATAGCGGAATGCAGATTGATATTGATTTTAGTGCTACTATAAATTTTTACCGTTTCAATAATTGATACACGTTGTCCATTATTCTGAACATGCTTTTGCAAGAGAGGGTTCTGCTCCCAACCTATTCCCCAGAGCTTGAGATTGTAGTTTGTAAGCTCTGCAAAGAGGCGTAACCGATTTGGATACGCAGCTCCCATAAAAGCTACATCAGCCCCGAAATGGTCTCTCTCCTCCTTCGCCAACCTAAGCTCCCGATGCTGCGATTCATCCGCCGCCATAGGCAGATAGGAAAAATTACGCAGTCCGATTGCCTCCAGTTCGCGGAAGAAACCGTCACGCTGAATCCCGAAAAAGCAGTCGAAATAAGCGGCGTACTCCTGCCAGTAGGTAAATCTCCGAAAATCTTCTACAAACCAGAACGCTGTCGTTGCCGAAGTTCGCTCCCGAATTGTTTTCAGCAGGTGAATCGTAATTGGTGCCTGAGCAACAAAAATGCAGAGATGAGGCTTTTCTTTCGTAAACCGCTCCCAGAACAGGTCGGAGAGTATTTCGGTTAGCTTACCAACGATTATTCCGGCATGGTTTTTATCAGATAGTTGCAATGTCTCCTGAAGAATATCGTTACCAATAGCGTTATCCACGTAGCAAACCTGACAACCAAGTTTTTCGCAGGCGTTACGCACATACTCCGCTGTCGTGTAAGAACCACCATACACTGGCGAGCATATCATTATCCGCAAATCGGCAGGATTTACAAGCGATGTCGCGTTTTGTCTGCCATGCTTTAACCAGTCAGTAAACGCGGCATATTGCTGAGAAAATATTCGCTTGAGCGGAACAAGTGCCATTTGTGCCGGATTCTCCGGGGGCGAAACTTTCGAGAAATCATCGAAGATAGCCACCCGCTTCAGCACTTCGCGGCATTCGGGTTGCTCCCGCACGATTTGCAATAGTTCCGGGCACGGCTCGTAAACCAATATGTTTTCATAACTATCCAGCAACGGACGGATATGGTATCCAAACCCAAAGCCAAATACAACCAGCGTTGTTGATGTAACTTCCTCCAATAGGGGAGTTGCCAGCTTGACTCCCTCTTTTTCCGGGTCGTAGCGGCTGTGGATGGTAACACCATTGATAACTGGCACAGGCTTGCCAGTATTGCTCGTAACTACTGAGATTGCGGTTTGTGGCATACAAGCTCCATTTTTTAAGAAAAACAAACTATCAAGGCAATTACGTCAAGGGAAAAGGGGAAAGAGGTTTATTTTTGGGACTTCAAATCTCAGAAGTTTGGTAAAATATACTCTGACTTTATGGAGGTTTTCTTCAGATGCAAAGTGCAACATTGAGCATGAAAAACAACATGAACAAATCTTCTCGAAAAAAAAAGGTATCTCTCCTATTTACTGTTTCCTCTTGACATGGAACATTATGTATCAATGATGTATTTATGAGTAAATTGTATATTTTAGTGGGTTTGGTGCTGTTAGTACTGGGTTGTTCTTACTCAGTTCACATGACAGCCTACCCGCACCTTAAATCTTTGCACATAGGCACGTTCGAGAATAAATCAACAGAGTATTCTTTAGAAGAGGAGTTGTTGGAATCGCTTACGGGCAGTTTCAAAAGTAGTAATCAGTTAAAACTGGTTGACCTTGCCCCCGATTGCCGTCTTGACGGTGAAATAGTGGATTATACCAACAAAATCTACAGCTACGATTCTGGCGAAAAAGTTAAAGAGTACGAACTCAAAATACTTTTCAATATTCAGCTAACAGATTTAATCCAAAACGAAGTACTCTACGAGAAGGAGAACCTGTTACTGAAAGAGGTTTACCTCTCCGAAGCCACTGCTTCATCTGGTACACAGGCTACAAGCGAAGAGGCGGCTCGATCTATGGTTTTCGATGACCTGTATCAGACAATTATGGAAAATTCGTTTCAATCATGGTAAAATCCGACAATACAATGCGACTGAATAAATATCTTGCCCGATGCGGATTAGGCTCACGCCGCAAAGCAGAACAAGCCGTAACAGACGGCGAGATAACTATAAACGGTGAAAAAGTTACTGACCTCGCTGTATCCGTTAATCCTGAAGAAGACACTGTCTGCCACAAGGGAGAAAAACTAAGCCCCGCGCCGGACAAAATTTACATCATGCTGAACAAGCCACCGGGCTATCTCACCACTGCTAAAGATGATTTTAAGCGTAAAACTGTTTTCGCGTTACTACCAGATTTCAAAACACGTCTGTTTTATATAGGGCGGTTGGATTACCGCTCTGAAGGATTACTATTACTAACTAACGATGGCGATTTCGCCGAAAAAGTAATTCACCCTCGTCAAAAGCTACCGA
>JAIOTM010000086.1 GCA_021106755.1 Candidatus Cloacimonadota bacterium
CCTGAGGGTCCCATTATGGCAGTAAACTCATTCTGCTGTATAGTAATATCAACACCTTTAACAGCTTCAACCTGATGCTTGCCCATAAAGTACGTCTTTTTAAGTGATTCAGTGATTATCATTGCATCCATGAATACCTCAGATTCACACTAATTACCCTTACGTATTTCTGGCAAATAAAATTTGTTGTTTATCGCATCTCTTTTGTGGATTCAATACCGTTTCCTTGCCGCGTGTTTTAATAGAATGTCTGCCATAATTCCTGTAACACCAATTATTACCAGGTACTGAAGCATATTGCGATATTGCAGTAAATAGCGAAAATCCAGCAAACGAAACCCCATCCCACTTTCCACTCCAAGCATTTCAGCCGCAATTACAGATGCCCAGCCGATTCCCCAGAGAATCCGCAACAAAGTAATCCAGGAAGGAAGTAGCAATGGCAATTCCATCTCCCAGAAAAGGGCAAATCCTGTGGCGCCATCGATAGCAGCTTCGTCTCTCAACTCCCGGGGAATCTGATGAAACGATTCTTCAGCGGCTACAATCGCCGGAAACAGAATAGCTGTTACTAAAATAAAATAAACAGGTGGTTCACCCAATCCAAACCAGATGATTGCAAACGGTAACCAGGCAAAAGGGGAGATGTTTCGCACTAAGTGAATCAAGGGTGAAGCGATAGCGGCACAACTTCCACAAGAATATAATACTCGCCCGATAACAATACTAAGTGCCCAGGAAATCAGGCAGGCAATAAGCACCCGTGATAAAGTGCTACTGAAATCGCGCCAGAAAACCGGAGCAATGCCGGATAAATCCAGAGCGTTTACAATGGGAATACCTAACGATTTGAGTAGAGTGACTATTATAATCAGAACAAACAAACCGCCAAGCAATCGGAATTTCATAATCCAAGTAAGTTTTTCTGAGCAGGGGTGAGGTAAACTTTCTCAGGATCAACCTTCTGCGATAGATATTTGCTTTCTAACATCACTCGCGCGGCACGTTTTTCAAGCTCTTTTCCTGCTTCTTCAGTTCCCATCATGTATTGAGTGTATTTTATAGATTGCGATAGAGTCGAATCCGTCAGCCCAAAACTACTTGCCCCGGCTACGACAGCTTCATGGTCTAAAGGAATAAGTGTTGATGCCTCTGCCAGTGCTACCAGAAAGCCGGAGAGTAGTTTCGTTTTTAACTGGATGGTTTCATCCCGGGTGATTACATTGCAACAGGGATGGTTAGGGTAATCCTCGCTGAACCAGCGTACAATGCGGTAGTCATCACCAAATCGGAATATTGGTGGCACATAGTAGCTAAGAGCGTCCACTTCGCCGCTGGTGAGGGCGGCAGCCATTTCCATTGGGGAGCGAAAAGCGACAAGCTCTGCTTTTATGTTATGTTCCTCAAGCAACATCCGGGCAAAGATGTCCAATGTAGATGCTCGTAACACGCCAATCTTTTTATCGTTCAACTCTTGCACGGAGCGGATAGATTTATTACAAATGATTCCATCGCTTTCCCGTTCTAAGAACGAAGCAATCCGTACAGGGTAGCCTGCCGCTACATCCTGCCAGGCATAGGTAAAAGGCATAACTGCCACATCTATCCGGGAAGCTGTAAGAGCTTCGTTTGTTTCCCAGCCTGAACTGAAATAGTGAATTTTTATACGAGTTGAATCCAAAAACCCCTTTTGCAAGGCGATTTGTACTGGCAAGTGATTCAATGAAGGGCGAATAAGTCCCACGATAAGAACATCTTTCTGCTGTGAACAGGCAGTCATCATAATTAGCACTAACACGAAAATCGAAAAATACTTCATACGTTTCTCCTTATAAAAAAGCACCCTGACTACTAAGCATTTTCTTCAATGCTTAACAGTCAGGGTGGCTCGTTGATTCAGCCTAGGGCTTTACTGTAGAGACATGCTCAGATATGCGGATATTTTGTCAAGAGGAACGGGGGTAGAGTTTTGGTTTGCAAAATAAGAACACAGGTAAGGTAAACAATCAGAATACTCAAATAAAGTAGTCTCTCAAATATTATAATGACTTATTAGTATTTTTTACGCGATTTATTACCGGAATATCCTTTACGTTTTTTATTATCACGCCAATCGCGGGCACCTCTTTTTGGTCCAGACCGGGGAGCAGCATCATGCGCAATTTCAAAAACGACTACCTTTCCGTTGAACTCAACATCTTTAAGGCTTTTCAAAGCAAGATCGGCATAAGTATTATCGACATCAACAAAAGAGAAACTCTTTTGCAAATCAATTTTACCTATTTCAATCCTGCGATGATGAGTACATCTGTTTATCAAGCTGATTAAATCTAAGGGAACAACTCCATCTTTATGGCCAAGGTTAATTCTGAACCGTTGATACTTCATCTCTCTTTTACGTTCGTCCCTGCCATCGGAACGACCGCCTTTATCTCGACCTCTGTCCCTTCGCCCATGTTCCGGTGTACTTAAATCTTTCGCGTCTTTGTAATAGTCCAGAAATCTGTTAAACTCTAATGAAACGAAATGTTTAATTATATCTTCCCTGCTCAGCCATTCTAATTTCTCGTTGATTGCAGGCAGAAATTTGTCGATTTCTTTATGGTTAACTTCAATTTTTGTCAGTTTATCCACGAGAGACAATAATTGTTTGGCACATATCTCTTCTCCTGAAGGAACTGCCTTGTAGGTAAACTGTTTTTTCAGTATAGTTTCAAGGCTTTTTATCTTGTACTTCTCTTTAAGATTAGCTATAGCTATAGACACACCTGTTTTCCCGGCTCTACCGGTTCTTCCACTACGATGAATATAAACAGGAAGATCATCAGGCAGGTTGTAATTTATGATATGAGTTAAATCCTTAACATCAATACCTCTCGCGGCAACATCTGTAGCTACAAGTATTTGCAGATTCTTCACCCGAAACTTCTGCATACTGCTCTCGCGCTGACTCTGTGACAAGTCCCCATGAAGAGCATCCGCGTTATATCCATCTTCAATCAGTTTCGCGGCTATTTCTTTTGTTTCCCGTCTGGTACGACAGAAAACGATACCGTAAATCTCAGGATTATAATCCACGATTCTCTTCAAAGCGAGATATCTATCTCTGGCATGAACCAGATAACAGAAATGTTCAACATTCTCAGCTCCCTGATTCTTTCCACCAATTGTAATCTCAATTGGAGATTCCATATAGTTTTTGGAGATTTTCAGAACTTCATCGGGCATTGTAGCCGAAAACAGCAAAGTTCTTCTTCTCGGTGGTGTTTTATCCAGAATTGCGTCAAGCTCCTCCTTGAATCCCATGTTAAGCATTTCATCAGCTTCATCAAGAACAAGGTTTCTTAAATATGAAAGGTCAATTTTTCCTCTTCTGTTCAGCAAATCATTCATACGACCAGGGGTAGCTACAATTATATGAGCACCTCTGTTTAGTGCCGCTATCTGTCGTTCTATATCTGCTCCACCGTAAACCGCTACAATATTCAGCCCCGATACATATCTGGAATATAAGCGTAAATCACTTACAATTTGTAAGCACAACTCACGGGTTGGTGAAAGTACCAGTACTTGTGTCTTCTTCGATGAAATATCTATCTGCTGGATTAGGGGTAATCCAAACGCCGCGGTTTTCCCTGTGCCAGTTTGGGCAAGA
>JAIOTM010000370.1 GCA_021106755.1 Candidatus Cloacimonadota bacterium
CCACGTTATCGCCCGAAAAAGTACGGATAACTGCCACAACAAACACTAACAACAAAATTTTAACGATTATTCCAGTCCATGTATTTGCTTTGTCGGTGTTTCTTCGCTCCGTGTAGCGTGCTTTAATCAGTTCCAGTATGTTTTTCATTTATTGAGACTTAGCAGTCCTTCTTCAAATCGTTTCAAGCCTTCTGTTATATTCTCCATGCTTGCTGCATAAGAAAAACGTACATAAACTAAAGCACCAAATGCCTGCCCCGGTACAAGAGCGAGATGATACTTATCCAATAAGTACTCACACAATTCAACCGTGCTGTTAATCCCCTTCTTGTTATTAAACAGGTAGAAAGAAACGTTAGGCATACAATAAAATGCCCCTTTAGGCATATAGCAGGTGATGTTACGGATTTTGTTGAGACCTTCCACCATATACTTGCGGCGTTTATCGAACTCTATCCGCATATTTTCTACCGATCCATCATCCTGGGTGAGGGCTGCCACTGCCGCTTTCTGAGCAATAGAACAAACGCTGGAAGATAGATGACTCTGAATCCTCGCGGCACGGGTCATTATCTCTTTCGGTCCGGCAGCGTATCCCAGCCGCCATCCTGTCATTGAGTAAGCCTTGGAAACACCATTAATTACGACTGTTTGTTCCTGCATCTCCGGTGATAGCGAAGCGATAGAGATATGCTCACGACCATCATAAATCAGTTTCTCGTATATCTCATCCGAAATAATAAGCAGGTTGTGCTTCAGACATACTTCGGCAATACCTTCTAATTGCTCCCTGCGATAGACTGTACCTGTCGGGTTGTTGGGTGAGTTTAGAATAAGAGCCTTTGGATTACTGCAATTCTGTATCGTGTCTTCCAATTGTTCCGGTTTAATCTTGAAACTGTGTATGTCACGGGATTCGCGGGTTGGCATCAGCACCGGAAACGCGTCAGCCATCTCCACCTGAGAGGTGTAGCTTACCCAATAAGGAGATGGAATCAATACTTCGTCCCGCGGATCACAGATAGTCATCAGTATCTGAAAAATAGAAGCTTTAGCTCCGGGAGAAACCAGAATGTCTTCCGGGTTATAAGTCAGTCCGTTTTCATTCAGCAATTTCTCACAGATAGCTTCCCGTAGTTCAGGAATACCTTTTGTAGCAGTGTAGCGTGTAAAGTTATCTGTAATTGCCTGATGTCCCGCGTTCTTGATGTACTCTGGTGTAGAAAAATCCGGTTCTCCAACGCCAAAATTCAAAACATTAACTCCCTGACGCTTCAGATTCATAGCCTTTTCAGCTACCGAAATGGTTGGTGAAGGCTTTATTGCCCTTGCACGATGAGATATTCTCCAAGTCATACTGTCACCTCTTATCCTTTTACCGACATGAGTAGAACCATGGCAGTAGTATTTACAATATCGTCTACAGAGCAGCCTCGCGATAAATCGCAGATTGGTGCTGCCAGACCCTGAATAATCGGACCAACAGCCTCTGCTCCGGCTAACCTTTGCACAGCTTTATATGTAATATTACCTGCTTGTAAATCGGGAAAAATCAAAACATTTGCCTGTCCGGCAACGTTGCTGTCCGGTGCTTTTTTCCCGGCAATCGCCGGAACTATCGCTGAGTCAAATTGCATTTCACCGTCAAACGCGAAAGTTACTTTACGCTTTTTGAGTTCGTCGCAGGCATCGCGAACTTTATCAACAAGTTCGTGATTGGCACTACCTCGTGTTGAGAACGAGAGCATGGCAACTTTCGGCTCTTCCAGCATAAGTTTCTGATATGTTTTTGCTGTGCTTAAGGCAATATCTGCGAGTTGCATCGCGTCGGGTGCAGGTACAACAGCACAATCAGCAAAGAAATAGACTCGTGGTTTTCCTTCAAACTCAGGAACAATCATTATAAAGGTACTGGAAACAGTTTTAAGTCCGATTTCAACACCAACAGTCTGCAAAGCTGCCCGAAGTACTGTCGCGGTTGTGTTTTGCGCACCAGCAACCATTCCATTGGCATAACCAAATTTCACTAACATAGCTCCAAAGTAGAGCGAATCTTTCATCAGGGCAGTCGCCTCTTCTAAGGAAACACCTTTGTGTTTGCGTCTCTGGTACAAATCATCGGCAAATTTATTGAAAGCTTCATGACTTTCCGGCTCAATTATCTGGCACTCAGCTATGTTCACACCTGCTTCCAAAGCTTGTTGGTTAATCTTAACGGGATTGCCTACTAAGATTACTTTCCCAATTTTCTCGCGGATTATTTGCTCCGTGGCTTTCAGAGTGCGTTTATCGGTTACTTCGGGTAGCACCACGCAACCATTTAGTTTCGCGGCTGATTCCCTGAATTGCTTGATAATATTCATTTATTCTCCCTCTACAACTATTTTCGCAATATCGGCAACCTGCAAAAACAACTGCCGAATTGAATTCAGCAAGCTGTAACGATTATCCCGCAGGTTAGTATCGTCAGTATTTACGAGTACATCATCAAAAAAAGTATCAATTACAGCACCAAACTTCACCAGTTCTATTAGTATAGTAGTGTAATTCTGCTTCTTCAACAATACTTCCACCTCACTATTCAGCTTGAGATAAGCTTTTAATAACGCTTTCTCGGAAGGTTCGATGAGAAGATTTTCATCAAAAACAGTATAAGTCTTTGTTGCCACGATAATATTTGAAACACGCTTGAACGCCAGAACTAACCGGATGAAATCATCCCGCTCGCGAAATTTCTGCAAAGCTTCCGCCCGGCGTACTAAATCGGGAATGTCGCGGACTTCTATGTGAGTAACGCTCTCAATAACATCATAGGCAATACCGCGTTCTTTCAGGAACCACGCTACCCGTTGTTGAAAATACGCTACAACTTTGTCGCGATTATGGTTTGGCTTTTCGAGTTTATTTTCGAGAAGAGCAAACGAAAATTCTATCAGTTCCTGTAAATCAATTACCCCATCAAATCCATGTGTCTCTCTCAGTGACTGGATAATCTGCACTACTCCATTTGCAGAGCGGCGGATTGAGAACGGATCTTTTGAGCCTGTCGGAATAAGCCCAATTCCCATAATACCGCAAACTGTGTCCAGTTTATCAGCAATTGACACTAACGCCCCGGCATAGCTGGATGGTAATGCATCATTTTGTCCTCGCGGCATGTAATGCTCGTATATTGCAGTCGCAACTTCTTCTGTTTCACCGGATGCGGCAGCGTATTTCGCCCCGATGTATCCCTGCAACTTAGTAAATTCTTTTTCACCGAGCATATTAGTAACAAGATCAGCTTTGCATAATCTGGTTGCTCTCAGTGCATCGTCATCTGGCTCATCAGGCATTGAGTCTGACACAAAACCAACCGTTTTTTCAATTCTCTCAGTTTTTTCAAGCATTGTACCCAAATCTGCCTGAAAAGTTACTTCGCCGAGGGCGGGAACAAAGTCTTCAAACGGTTTGGCAGTGTCCTCTTCATAATAGAATTGAGCGTCTGCGAGACGGGCACGAACAACTTTTTCGTTTCCGTGGCGAATCAACTCCGAATATTTCGGGTCGCCATTTGAGATAAAAACAAAGTGCGATGTCAGAATTCCATCAGTCGTTTCAACAGCAAAATAACGCTGGTGCTGCGTTAATGTAGATGTAATAATCTTCTCAGGCAACTTCAGAAAAGCTTCATTAAAGTCAGCGATAACAGCAGTGGGCGATTCGACAATATTCGTTACGACATCAAGCAAACGTTCATCTTCTCTTACCCGCATATTCGTGTCCGAAAAAAGTTTTGCTAACTGTTGCCGGATTTTCTCTTTCCGCTCATCTCTGTCAACAATCACGCCAACCTTAAAAAGTTGCTCTTCCCAAGTAGCTACTGACTCAATTTCTATTCTTTTCGATAGATACCGAGTGCTGTAACTCTGTCTGCCACTAATAATTGAAACCGTTTCACAGGGGAGAACCTCGCTATCAAGCAGTGCGATAAGCCAGCGCAAAGGTCTGGCAAAATATGTATCTTCCCGATTCCACCGCATCGATTTAGGGAACTGGATTTTTCCGGGTAATTCCGCTATTATTTCAGGTAGCAGTTCTTTGGCTGGTTTTCCAGCAATCTCTTTGGAAACAGCAATGTAGCGTCCCTTTTCAGTCTCCTTGATAAATAAATCCGAAAGAGACGCTCCCGCTCCGCGTAAAAAACCGCTTCCCGCTTTGGAAAGTTCTCCATCGGGAGTATAAGCAACTCTTTCTGCGGGGCCGGTTCTCTCTAAAATTTCGTCCTTCTGCCACATCTGTAAATCAGAAATAATAACAGCGAGTCGGCGGGGAGTAGAATAGGTTTTTATCTTCGAGTAGTCTAATTTAAGCGTTTGCAGTTGATTTTTAAATTCCTGCTCAATAGCTGTAATCGCGGGGCGAATGTAATCAACCGGAAGTTCTTCCACTCCGAGTTCTAAAAGAAAGTCACTGGTTTGTCTTTTATCAGACAACACATCCTCCGTGGCTTTTAGTTTTTAACCCATTTTGTACAATAGGTTTAATAATAAATGCACTAAGAAAAACGGAAAGAAGATTCTGTCTATCAGTTTTTTAGAAAGAAAGGGGACGTATATTTTTTTTGAATGATATTATCTTGAATCAGGCTACCAATTATGGGCAATTTGATTGCAAAAGTAATGGAGAAAATGGTGTACAGGCCTTGCCATAACGCAATTTACTATGTGTTTTCACTTTCAATCATTATCTCGTCACCCACAATATTCCTAATCTTGATTTTGAATTTATTAGTATCAAGAAAATATACACCCTTTATTTTTTCTTTTATCCCTGCTTTATCTTCTAAATCAGGATTGCTTATCCATACTTTGGTGAGAGTTGTGTCAAATTGTACAGCTTCAATTAGCTCTAAGCCATTATTGCTGATTTTTACTGCTTGACTCAAGTCTTGATCAATAGTACCTGTTTTAGTTTTTTTGGCATTGTAATCATCAATTTTGTTTTTCAGATATGAACTATAAAATTTCTTTATTTCCACTTTATATTTACTTCCTTTTTTTGAAACCACAATATCAGCGTTATCAGGAGTAAACAAAGCATCCCGTTTTTCTCCAAGCAAATTATCCAACGAAATAAGTTTTACACGAAGTTCTGTTTTGGCGGTTCTGTTCAGTTGTTTGTTTAGATAATTCTGACTAACGTCTATCTCTTTATGAGCATAGATAATAAGAATTTCATTAGCTTTGCCGGTAGTAGCTTCAAGCTTATAAATTTCTTCAAGATAAACATCAAGTAGCTCTTTTGTTAGTTTATCGTGTATGCCTGAGAATTTTACAGGTGTGAACGAGCCATTTGGCTGTGCAACACCACCATCCCAGAAATCATTTAGCCCTAAGTCTGTTCGTGGCTTAAAGCCATCAATAATACTGAATATTTTTGCTGTCGTTTGAGCAGGATTTCTGAAAAGACGTAAACCATCATGGATTTTTAATACATCAAAATCTGTTCCAGCTTTTACAAGCCGGTCTCTCGTTGTTTGAATTGCGTTCAGACCAATATCACAGGCAATGAATTTGCGGTTTAAGTCATTAGCTACTTTTGCGGTTGTGCCTGAACCTGA
>JAIOTM010000112.1 GCA_021106755.1 Candidatus Cloacimonadota bacterium
ATAAAACGGGAGAGGTGGACGAGTTGGCTGAAGGCGTACGCCTGCTAAGCGTATGAGGGTCAAAAGCTCTCCGAGGGTTCGAATCCCTCCCTCTCCGTTTGATATATAACATTATTAGGCCGTAGCCAAGCGGTAAGGCACCAGGTTTTGGTCCTGGCATGCGGAGGTTCGAATCCTCCCGGCCTAATGTTTTTTGGGATGTCGTCTAATGGTAGGACAGCAGATTCTGGTTCTGTATGTGAGGGTTCGACTCCTTCCATCCCAATTTTTTCAAGTAATTTTCAAACCACAAAAAATAATACTTACGAAAATCCAGTTTACGTTCCTGCTAACCAGCTTCTATGAAATGTGTTATGGAGCATATTTGCATGAAAATCTGATTGATACCAAACCGCTACCATTCATACGAAAATAATTTGCTTTGCCAATCAATGTTTTTTTGGGAAACAACCTGAACCCCCCGGGTCGATTACGACCTTCCCCCCCTTATCAAGGGGGTATAAGACCTTTATGCGTCATACTTTACATTTGATAAGGGATCTGTTTCAAAGAACCTTTTTTGCATCCTATCTTTGATAGTGGTTTGGTATCAATAGATGGTTTACCATTAACCTTCACAGCAGAAAAATGGATTTATAGTACGGTTGATGGCTTGATTGTTTTTCAATTATTCATTAAAACCGTTCTATAATGGTTTATGAAATAATTGGTTATATTGAGTGGTTGATTCATTTTGGGTAAGCCTGAAAAAAGCCGCACCTTTTTTAGAAGAGTGCGGCTTTAATATTTTTTGGAAAATTTAGTTTATAGGATTGGGGAGTACATTCAGTTGCTTTTTCCCCTGACGGGTAATAGTTTTGAATTTCACGTATCCGTTAATAAGGCTGAAAAGTGTATGATCTCTGCCGATTCCTACATTTTTTCCAACCCCGATTTTTGTACCTCGTTGACGAACAATGATGTTGCCCGCGAGAACATATTCGCCATCATAGCGTTTAACACCCAGATATTTTGGGTTACTGTCCCGACCGTTCTTACTGCTTCCTACACCTTTTTTATGAGCCATAATCCTATCCTTGAATATCCTTGATTTGCAGTTCAGTAAAATATTGGCGGTGTCCTTGTTTTTTCCGATAACCTTTCCGCCGTTTTTTCTTGAATACAATAACCTTTTTATCTCTGCTGTGCTGAATAACTTCAGCAACGACTTTCGCGTTGGCTATAATTGGTTGTCCCAGACGTAATCCTTTATCATCATCTGAAATGACGAGTACTTCCGGCATTTCAACTTCATTGCCTTCTTCGAGGTGCGCAAGGTATGGAACTTTCAGTTTTCTACCTTTTACCACGCGAAACTGCAATCCCTTAAAATCAACAATCGCGTACATTTTATATCTCCTTTCATCATTTACAACACAATTTATTATTGAATCACCAACTATTTTTAGTGGCGTTCTAATGTCAAGTATTATATAGCGAGGTTAGTTCTTTTCCTGAAATGCTATCGTAAACCTTAAATTTGTCGGGGGATAAATCATCATCCTCTATTATCTCAACCAAGCCGGAGAACTTGCGAAGATACTCGGCATTGTTCAACAGGAACTCTTTGACATTGGGATGCACAGAAATTCGCAAGGCTTTTTTGTTGATAAAATACTCTGACCGATAGAGCCAGCGATAGAGTTTGAGAGCTACCGAATCGCGAGAAAGTATTCTTCCAGTTCCGTTGCAACATGGACAATGCTCGGAATAAGTGTTTAACAGGTTTGGGCGGGTGCGTTTGCGCGTAATTTGCACAAGCCCTAAAGGTCCGAAAGGAAACACGCGATTCTTTGCCCTGTCGCGTCTCAAGGATTTCCTGAGTACCTGCATAACTTCATCTTTATGCTCTTCGTTACGCATATCTATGAAGTCAATCACCATGATTCCACTTAAATCACGCAGACGAATTTGACGCACGATTTCCGCCGCCGCTTCTTTATTTGTTCGCCGCACAGTTTCGTCATAATTACGTTTCCCTGTAAAACTGCCAGTATTAATCTCGATTGAGACCATTGCCTCAGTAGGTTCAATAACAATATTCCCCCTACTTGGCAGACTTATGCTGGAGCGGAAAATAGACTCAATCTCTTTTTCGATGCCGTAAGCGTCGAAGATAGGTGAGTCCTCGTGATAGAACTCAATTCGGGAGGCTAATTCAGGTGCGCCATCGTTCAGTTGGTCTATAAGTTTCTGGCGGAATTCTTTATTGTCAACGATAAGTCTGTCAACGCCGGAGCCATACAAGTCGCGGATGAGAGTATTCGATAAATCGTTTTCGTTAAAGATGCAGCAAGGAGGTTCAGCCCGTGTTATCTGCCGTTCAAGAAACTGCCAGGTTTTGTAAATACCATTATACTCGGCAACAAAATCTTCATCGGAACAACCTTCTGCTTCGGTGCGGACGATAAGACCAATATCTTTATGCTTTAATTTGGATAGAATGCTTTTTATTCTGCCCTTTTCGCCGTAACTTTGAATTTTTCGGGAAATAGCGATTTTGCTTTTATTTGGAAAAAGCACTAAGAATTTGCCGGGAATTGATATTTGCCCTGTCAGCCGTGCCCCTTTTTTTCCGAGAGGTCCCTTTTGAACCTGAACAATGATTTCCTGTCCCTGATGCAGGTACTTACCAATTTTGGATGAATCCCTCACTAAATGCTGAGGAATTTCTGAGTTCTCGTCTTCAGCATCCAGAAAGTCTGTAACTATATCCGAGTAATGCAAAAACGCTGTTCTGTCAACTCCAATATCAATGAATGCCGCACCCATACCGGGCAGGACATCTTTGACCCGTCCTTTGTAGATATTGCCTACGATGTTCTGTTGGTCGAGTTTCTCCACGAAAAGCTCAACCAACTTACTGTCTTCAAGAATGGCAACCCTTTTTTCAAACGGATGCACATTTACAATTATTTCATTAAACATATTATTTTAATCCAGTTTGCATTAAAAGCATAAAGGGGATGAGTTCGTCAAGAGTTTTTTTTCTTGACACTCTAACCCTGCAATTTGAATCTGGCATTTCCTTGACGCGAGGTGGAGCAGTCTGGTAGCTCGTCGGGCTCATAACCCGAAGGTCGGAGGTTCGAATCCTCCCCTCGCTATTTTTTTTTAGCTAGATGGCGGCGTAGCTCAGTTGGTTAGAGCATCGGAATCATAATCCGAGTGTCCGGGGTTCGAGTCCCTGCGCCGCTATTAACGACTGAGAAAACCTTTTAGAATTCAGGAAAGCTTGTTAAAACATGCGCCAGTAGCTCAGCAGGATAGAGCAACGGCCTTCTAAGCCGTAGGTCCGGGGTTCGAGTCCCTGCTGGCGTGCTCAGATATAATATACGGTGGCTGTAGTTCAGTTGGTAGAGCACAGGATTGTGGTTCCTGGGGTCGCGGGTTCAAGCCCCGTCAGCCACCTTTTTCAACAAACATTTTGCGTCTGCGTAAAGCAGGCGTTTTTAGTTTGCACTTTGGTATTGTTGTTTTCAGACTATGTCACAAAATACCTGAAGAAAAGCTTTACCGAATTCGAGCTTTATGTAAAATTTGATTATAGATTTATATTATGCAGTGGCTGTTCAAAAATTGCGGCAAACCTGTGTGTCTGAAAGCTGAATCCCAACTTCGGCAAGCCGAAGGTTGGGTAAGAAAAATTAGCTTCTGGATATTATTAAATATGGAAAGAAATTTTAATACTTTCAACCTACACATCTTTACCACTTTTTTCAAACTCCAGTAGCACAAAATAGATTGAAATGTATGCCAAGTGGAGGTTGAATGTCTCGACGTGATCCTATACGCTATATGACAGGTAACAAGTTGCTGGTTTATCTGTCTTACGGATTTTTGATTCTGGGGATTCTGGGAATGATACTGCTTTATATTTATATTCCCTCAGAAGACGAGGAAGAAGATAGTGCAATAAAAGACAAAATTGTTGAAACAGGATGGATTAAGGCAGAGAATGTCAAAATAGTATTTGGGACATCAAGCCTGATTTTTGGAATTGTTCTTTATCTGCTTCTTCAGAAAATAGTCCAGTTGCGTGTAAAAAAGCTGGTTCAGACACTCAATCATTAA
>JAIOTM010000166.1 GCA_021106755.1 Candidatus Cloacimonadota bacterium
CCATATTAATCACCGATGATTATATTATTTTAATAGTACTTAAAAAATCAGTAGATAAAAAGGTTAATACCGAGAATTTTGGGACAGCCTGGATAATATATATTAAAGTTATAAATTATTTAAAAATAAATATCTATATTTAAATATACTTGTGAGATAATATTGATAGTACTAAATAGAAAGATTTAATTATTACTAAATTAAATATATAAATCCTTGATGATTTCACAATTTTCATATGTTGTGATTTATCCAGAGAAACATAAACATCAGGAAGGAGAAAAGATAAATGACTAAAATAATAAAGGAGATTTTGTAATGGCTAGTGACATAACTGAAGCACAAAAAGCATTCATGGGTGAGATCGAGGACAAAGTTAACCAGTTGCTTTCGAGTAAGCTCGACGGTAAATTTCAGATGGTAAACTACCCTTCAGGATTTAACTGGAGTGTTCAATTCGGGCCGAATAACTACTACAACCAGAAAGCTCTGAACGAGATTGACCTTACCACTGATATTGCAAGCAACGATATTTTAACATTAGGTAGCAGTAACTTTTCCAATCTGTACAATCAGATTTTAAACACCACGACCTACGTTATTTCTGAAGCGGATAACAAAATAATTCAACAAGAGGAACAAACTGCTAGCTCACAGATTTCGTCGGTCATCACAGAATGGGAGACCGGAATGGGAGCCCCGATTACTGATGAGATGATGAAAGAAGCGATACCTCCAACCAAGCTGGGTTATATCGAGATGCAGGTCCAAGAAAAATGGGATGGCGACATAAGGAAGATTCCGAACTCACTTGCTGGTTTCAAGAATGCTTATCAAAGCTACCAAGTTGCCGCCTCACAGAGCAACACGATCTTATCGAGGTCAGCTCAAGCTGGAATTCAACTTAAAGCTAGCATGACAAACACAGAAAATGCAGAGACCACTAACGGGGGGATGCAAACAGGCGCTTCTACTTATTACGTGGGTTTTGGAGGCATACCTGCCCAGAACATGATCAATAGTGGTCTTCAAACCGAATCGAACAAGGTATCGGTAAGCCTCTTCCTCAGCGAATTCAGTTCTACGGAAAGCAAATTGAATATTTCCGGCAAAGCTGGCATCCGGGTGCCCATTATGAGTTTTATGTCCATTTCGTTAGGTGGGTCAGCAGAATACGACCTTAGTAAGTATACCTCCTCATCTTCATCGTTAGACATAGCAATAAACTATCCGGGAATCACCACCATCGGGTCGGCCCCTTCGAACTTGTCAAAGGAAGGAAAGACTGGGTGGTATGATAACCAAATCCTGAAAGAAGCCGTCGCAAACGCGGGCAAGGGGACTAGCGTCACCGGTTTTCAAATTCAAGGAAGCGAGTTCCCTATCCCTGATTATTTCGGCCCGGGTAAGGAATTTTCCAGGTTGAAAACATTTGTAATCAGCCAGGAACCGACAATCTCCATGACTTTCAAAGATGCCAATAATGACAAAGTGAAGTCCGACTTCAAGCAGAATGCATCGGCCAAAGTCAAGCTGTTCGGTTTATTTGACATCGGGTCTGTGTCTGAGAGCTATGAGGTTCATAATATCGATGAAAATACACAGGAGGGTACGGTTACAGTAACCTTAGGCCCCCCGAAATCTATTGGTACTACTCCGGCTCAGGACAGCACAGCCTATGTGGTTGGAGGCGTTGCTTCCTATCCACCGAATAGTATTTGATCGAGGATTAGGCGTTACATTGGCTAAGGTATCAGGGTCTCTATCTAAATATATACTTATAATTTTACTTGTAATTGCCACAGTGAGCCTTTTGCTCATAGGTGGCAGAATGGATAAAGATGCAAGTCAGACTGAAATTTTTTTGGGAGACCATGATAACCATAGTAGCCAAGAAACGATTAGCGGAGTGGACGATTGCGTTGGGCAGGAGTTTGCGTGTGCGCTCCAATACCAGGTGTCACAAGTATTAGGAAGTCAGCTCGATGGTCCGTTCACAGTCATTGTATATCCAGCAGGATACTCCTATTTCGTGAATTACGGGCCCAATAGCTACTACAACCGGGCGACACTGGATCTGGTCGACCAGCTCGTAGTCGTAGACGAGAACGGTGTAGGGATCATGTCCGGCAGCAGCTTCAGCAATCTATATCAGAACATCCTCAGAAATGTAGAGTTCAAAATGTCGGCTGCCGACAAGGACTCAATTAACACAACTCTGGCCAGGTGGAACATACGATCGCAGCAAGTTGTCACGAGCTACGAGAGTGAAGTGGGACTGATTACAAACGACCAAATCATGCAGAGTAGTTGCTTCCCGCCGACCAAGATCGGCTATGTCGAGCACATCATCCAGACCAAGTATGACGGTGACCCGATGAAGCTACCTCCTACTCTGGCTGGTCTGCAGAGTGCGTATCAAGAATTCCTCTTTATTGCCGATACTCTGAAAATACTAACGAATCGCCAAATTAACGCGAAGCAACAGCTAACAGCCTCCATAGACCATACGGTCAATCCGTCGGCAATGAATGGCGGCATTCAGATCGAAGGTTCCAGCTATTACGTTGCCTATACGGGTTTCCCGGTGGTGAACGAAATCCTGTCGTATCTCGACGACTCCAGCAATGAGCTGAAGGTTTCGTGGGAGCTGAACAACCTCCTTCAGGCTCAACCTGCTCAGAGCGTTGATGGCAGCACTGTATTCCTGACGTCTCCGGACGTTATTAGCATAGTTTTTGAAGGCAACAAGAGCAAAAGTTTGCAATGCTGGAGTGGATCTGCCTCTAGGATCGATGTCGATATAAAATACCCTGGTATCACGATTATATCGGCACGACCTGCACCACTGTCAGTAGACCTCACAGCGGGCTGGTACTCCAACGATATCCTCACTGACGTCGTGCAGAAGACAGGCACATCGGAAACGGGTTTTCATCTCACTGGATCCCAGTACTCTATTGACAAGTTGTTTGGCCCTGGCAAAAAAGTTGCCATTGTCAAGACATTCGTCATCAGCCGAGAGCCAACAATACAACTCACTTTCTACGATGCCGACCCGTCAGAAGTGACTTCGATGTTCAAGGAAGGCGAGTTAGTGAAAATGCAATTGGCAGGGGTTTTTTACTTCGGGTCCACCTCAGGCGGACTTGAGGTCCAGAAAGTAGATATTTCCGAGTCTGAACAGAAGCAAGTAATCGTAAAGCTGGGTCCTCCGCAGAAAATTAATGGCACCATCCCACCCCAATATCAGACCGCATACATAATCGGCGGCGTCATCATTTATCCGCCGTATGTTACACTTTTGCCTAAGACCAATTCAGAAGGAAGCAAAACGGAATGGAGCAAAATTCAGAATGAGGAACCACAGTCATTACAAATGAACTTCAAGAGGCCATTCATCACTAGTTAGATGATATATCAGTACAGTAAGAAAACATATTATGTCTACTGCAGATCTCCAACATATTATATCAGTATGGCTCTCTGGATAAGATATCAGAAAGATTCATATTTGAATTGAATTCATATATTGTATAAACAGGGATTTCCACGCGACTAAACATCTCCCAGATCTCCGTAAAACTCAACAGAAATCGCCTACTATAGCCCACTCTGAAAACCAATGTTGTAACTAATTTGTAACTATTTAGCCCTTCTCAAATTTCGCTCAACTCATTTAGTTTCTCCAGTTC
>JAIOTM010000342.1 GCA_021106755.1 Candidatus Cloacimonadota bacterium
CGCGGAAATGAAACCACGTATCCCCGGAAACATCGCTAAAGCACGAACAAACAGGTTAATGGAGCTATCAAAAACGAAAAAAGATGCTTACGTCAGCCATCTTATTAAATCGGGTACTATGTTGAAAACTATAGTAGAGCAGACAACATCCACGTCCGCGACTGGTCTTTCCGACCATTATATAAGAGTATATGTCAGTCCGTCAGGATTATCTGTTGGCGATATTGTCGAAGTAATCCCTCAAACTCCGCTCAATAATGGCGTGAAAGCCAACCTTTACCAAAGATAAAAGAGCAGTCCTAAAATACTGGTAGCTCCCGGCAGTACAATGCCAGGATGGAAACAACGCTTGCGTCCTTTGCGGATGCACCTGCGCAACATAGTTGCCACTATACAAAGTATTAAGCTGACAACGAGAAGAACAAGTATTACTATTGATTGTAGCGGAGTAAGCGGGTATTGCTGTGCTAATGAACTACTTAAAAAGAAGCCGTCTGTTTGCTTTACCTGATCGAGTATCATCGCGATAGAATATAAAGCAACCCACGCAACCGACATAAGTATAGTGGGCATGTATTTTCGCCATTGATAATTCTCAAGTTCCAGTGGCACCACTGCCAAAGGCTCCGGTTCAAACACCGACTCAGGGGCAACGAGCCACTGCATTTCCTGCATTTGCTTTGAATGCTTCAAGGTTGACATTATTCCTCCCTGAATAACTTCTATTTTTCTATCGGCAGAATCCCGATTTCTTTGAGAGATTTTATTGGGAAAGGAGGAGATGGCTTAGTTGTTACTTCGAACCTGAAATCTGGCAAAAGATACTCTGACTTAATGGGGGTTTTCTTCAGATGCAAAGTGCAACATTGAGCATGAAAACAACATAACAAAATCTTTTGGAAAAATGGTGTATTCCTGCTATGCTAAAGAAACGGTGCGAACGGCACATAGGTAACAGATTGAAATTCAATAGAATAAAGTCTGTTATGGCGTGAATAATTGGATTTCTTACTCGGTCTTTATTCGCGACTTTGTCTGCTGATTCAATAGTTTTTTCTGTAGGTGAATGTTACGGATAACTTTGTCAACTCGCAACGCTTATTTATACGTGGAATATCGCGGTTGGTGATGTTGGTATTAAGGACTTTGATATAGTACCATCTACTACTTGCTTAATAAGCTGTTTCCCTAATCCTTTCAATCCTGAGACTTTCATTAATTTCAGCGTGAAAGCGGGGGAGACCGTGCTATTGGAAATTTTCAATATACAGGGACAGATTATCAGGCGTTATTCAGCTTTCTCTGCGGGAAACCACCAAATAAGATGGAACGGCACCGATAGCAAAGGTAACAGAGTCAGCTCTGGTCTGTTTTTCTACAGATTAGAATCTGAGTCTGTGCAACAAGTACGTAAGATGTTGCTCTTGAAATAATTGCAGACAATTAGACTGCCCATTTAACCCACATAATGCAGTAAAGATTCAAAAAATGAGGCAAACCTGTTTGCCAGAAGAACATAAAAATTTAATCCTGAATATTTTCAAATATGCGATGAAATTTTTAAATCCTTCTTGCTACACATCTTCACCACCTTTTTCAAATCCTACTACATTAAAGGGATTTAACTGAAAGTTTGACCGGGCAGTTTTTTACAAAAAAAGCCTCAAGCAACAACTTTTCATAAAGAAAAAGCCCTAAACAACCGACTTTTTCATAAAGAAAAAGCCCTACCGAGGCAGGGCTTACATTATATCTGTATCGATTATAATTTACTGAATGGATTATCGTCAGTTTCCTGTTGAGACCAGTTTTGCTTTGCGTATCTTCGCCAGTTGCTGTCTTCGCGGGGTCTGAGTTGAACACTCGGCATATCTGAAGGCTCTAATGAAATACGTTTCTTGCTATGGTCAATTTCCGAAACGCGAACGCTGACTTTATCGCCAACATTGTCAGGATGATACTCTTTTTTGGCAATTCGTAACTTGGATTGTGGTATCAGTCCAGTAAGACCTTCCCGCAATTTTACGAATACTCCAAATTCTGCTATACCGTCGATTTCGCCTTCAATTATCATCTCTTCCTGCAAAAATTGGTCAATTGAGTCCCATGGGTCTGGCTCAAGAGCCTTCATCGACAGGGAAATCTTCTTATCTTCACGGTTAATGCGCATAATCAGGGCTTCTACTTCGTCCCCAATTTTAACGACTTCGGAAGGATGGTTGATTCGACGCCCTTTTTTCATCTCTGAAATTGGAATTAAGCCCTGAACTCCGGGACTTATTTCCACGAATGAACCAAAATTCTCGTTTTTCACGATAAGACATTTTACTACCTGCTCTTCCTGCAATTCCTGCATAGCTTTGTCTAATGGATTCATTTCGGTTCTCTTCATTGAAAGAGAGATTTTTTCGGCATTGGGTTTCAATTTGAGAATTTTTACGGTTACTTGCTGTCCTTCCTGCAGAACATCTTTCGGGTGATTCACCCGTGCCCAGGAAATTTCCGAAACATGAACAAGACCTTCCATGCCACCAAGATCGACAAACGCGCCGAAATCAATAAGCCGGGTCACCTTGCCTTCAAGAACCATTCCCGGTTCTAAGCGTTCCATTATTTCCTGCTTCCGTTTTTCAGATTCTTTTTCCATCAGAACCTTACGGGAAACAACTATATTACGACCTTTTTCGGTGAAATCTATTAATTGGAAATCGTATGTCTGACCCAGGAATTGCTCTTTGTTACCGGAAGGACGGAGAGACATGTGGGTGTAAGGGCAAAAAGCACGTGAGCCAAGGATGTCGATTTCGTAGCCGCCTTTAATAATCCGCTGAACTTTTCCGCTTACAGGTATTTTGTTTTCGTAGGCGTTGCGGATTGCGGATTTATCCGGAGCTGATGATTTCGTCATGTGCTTGGATAAAATAATCTCTGAATCAGTCAGTTTGACTATGTAACCGCCCAGTTCGTCACCTTCTTTAAGGGAGATTTCTTCGCCTTCCTTTTTATACTCGTTAAGGTCTGCGTGGGCATCAAGTTTATCTCCGAGGGATACAAATATAGTATCATCAGTGATTTTTACTATTGGTCCCGAAACCCAGTCGCCTGCAATCATCTCAAATGCAGCCGCATAAGATTTCTCCAGCATCTTGCCGAAATCATCTTCGTCACTTTCAGTGGATTTCTTTTTCTTCTTATCAGCTTTCTCAGAAACTACTTCAGGGGCTTCTTCGGTTACTACTTCAGGGGCTTCTTCGGTTACTGCTTCAGTAGCTTCTTCGGCTACTACTTCGGTAGCTTCTTCGGCTACTACTTCAGGAGCCTCTTCAGCTACTTCGGGTGTTTTTTCTACAGCTTCAGATTGTTCAATTTTTTTTTCGACGTTTTGTTCATTCATTTCTTCAGTAATGTTATCATTCTTCTCCATATCCTATCTCCTGCGTTTTACTGTGTATCATTTTAGATATCACAGTGTCACATGCTAAAACCCTGTTTTGATTGTCCAGTTTTTAATGAGCTTTTACCGGAAAAAAAGTAGCTAAAAGAAAGTTATAGAGGAAATTCGACTGAGAGCGAAAACGTCAGATAGTTGTTACTATCGGGCAATTTTGTTATTCTTAAACAAGTAACCTGCTGTACGCAAAAGCGTTACCGAACGCTTAACCCACTGAGAAGTGGTCGCGTCAGGGGCAACCCGTGTTCCGCTTGCGGAAAAATCATCAACAGAGCCGTTAGGATAGATTTCTAACCGCTGTTTGCCCGCGATTACAAGATGTCTGTCTGACAGGGCGACAGCAATAATTCGCTCTCTGTCTGAACTGGCATAAATATCTTTTCCGAAGAAGCTGTTTTCCGAGTCCATATTCATAATAGACAAAACTGTTGGAGCAATATCTAATTGAGATACAGCCTCTTTTTCTTTCCTCCCGGATACAGCGAGAGCGGAAGCATAGAAAATCAGAGGAACTTGAGTGCTGATTTCAGCTTTGCTGATTCCTGAGGCAGGAGTGGAAGTGATGATGTAAAGAGTACTGGAATGCCAATTCTTTCCCCGAACAGTGTTTAAGAGAGCTTTAAGTTGTTTATCAATATAACTTGTGATACGTGCGGTTTTCTGTTCATTATCCGAGCCGGAATAATCAGTAGCGTCTATTTGAACCGGAGCGGTGTTTATAACAGCGAGAAAAGGTGTTCCACTTTCGTCATTCAGGCGTGAGACAACTGAGTTGTAGTAGTCTTCAAGGTCGATATTTCCATTGGAGTATTTCTTGTGATCGACAAAATCGCTTCGATTGTAGGTGTAGTCGAATCCGGTATTATGTAGAAATCTTTCCTGAGTTCTGTCCTGAGTTGCATTGCTGAAAAAGAGGGTTGAGTATCCCCGTTTGTTCAGAATTGAGGCCAATGATGGAATTTGCTGTTGAGCCTGTACCTGACGGGTGAGCGATTTACCTGCTTGATCCGGGAACGAGCATAGCGAAGTTAACAAAACTGAGTCAAGATTATCCCCGCCTGCGTAACAACGGGTGTAAACCAGATCTTTTTTCGCGACCTTATCTAATTCAGGTGTGTAATTTTTCTTTCCGGAGCATAGCTTACTGTAGGAAGTGCAGATTTCCGGGAGTATCAGCATAACCACGTTGAGGTTTATCTCAGGGCTTTCGTAGCTGGTTTTCCTGAACATCGGCAAATCGGTATAAACATTTTCCTCGCCGCTCTTGTAGAGGAAATTAGCAATAGATTCAAGTTCATTTCGGGTTACTTTGAGAAAAGATGTTGGAAGTTGACCATCTGCCACATCGCTA
>JAIOTM010000372.1 GCA_021106755.1 Candidatus Cloacimonadota bacterium
AGTCTCCGCGTATTTCTCCGAAATCTTACTGAGCATGCAGGTATTAGAACTGTTTCTACCCCCGATAATTATCATAAGATCACTTTGAGTTGCTAACTCACGGGTACTTTGTTGCCGGATTGCTGTTGCATGGCAGATAGTATTGTAAACAACCATTTCAGGAGAATGTTGTACAGCTACGGCGACTAAATCGCTCAGTTTTTCTTGAATCTGGGTTGTCTGAGCAATAATTCCGATACGTTTGAAAGTTCCGGATGGGAATTCGGTAGCATCGTTGATAACTTTTACGTTATCTCCGGCATAAGATTTCAGACCAATTACTTCAGGATGTTCCCGGTTTCCCAAAATAAAAACAGAGTATCCATCCTGATTAAGCTTTCGGGCATGTTCTTGCGTTTTGGCAACATACGGACAAGTAGCGTTGACTACGATTGCCTTCTTTTCTGTAAGTGCTTCTAACGTAGATTCAGGTACACCATGTGACCTGATGATAACATAATCGCCCTCTACAACCTCTTCGATTGAGTTCACGCTGGAAATGCCTTTGCGTTCTAATTCGCTAACCATTTGCGGATTGTGGATAATCGGACCTAAAGTATGGATTCGACCACCGGAAGCAACTGTCTCTTTGGCAATCTGGATAGCTCGTTTAACCCCGTAGCAAAAACCTGAATTCTTAGCGAGTCGAATTTTCATTTGCTAACATCTTGATTGTGGTAAGCACATTTTCCGCGTATCTGCGAAAGTCGTCCTTGGTCTCGGAATAATCCGAAATGGCGGGGATTACTTCGCCAACTATTACCCGCATTTCTTTTCTGCGAAAAAGACATTGCCAGGATTTATCGGTGTTTTCCACCAGGATTGGCAGAACAGGTACTCCCGTTTTAATTGCTATCATTCCGATACCTGGTTTCGCGGTGAAGTTCTTGCGGCTTCCTTCCGGGAATATCAGCACATTCTCGCCATCTGTAAGCAGTTGAGAGACATTCTCCAGTGCTTTGCGGTCAATAACACCACGGCGGATGGGAATAGCGTAAAGCTTTCGGATGATAAATCCCAGAACAGGAATTTCAAACAGCTCTTTCTTGGCGAGGAAATGTACTTTATGCCTGAGACAACCACCAATCAGTGGTGGGTCAAAATAAGAAATATGATTTGTTGCTATGATACCTGATTTCCAGTTATTGAGTCTTTCCTTGTTTTCGATACGAACGTTAAATAAGAAAAATAAAGTCGGAATAACAAATTTCGACAGTAACCGATAAATCCAATTAGCTTTCGTCGCTGACATACTTCCACAATAAAGCAGTTTGTTTTTCGATAGTAAGCCCCGAAGTATCTATAACAATCGCGTCGTCCGCCTGACGTAACGGGGCAATTGCCCGGTTGGTGTCATTGGCATCGCGCCAGCGAAGTTCTTTTTCCACTTCTTTGGGGTCAATATCCTTACCTTTAGCTTTGAGTTCCTTGTAACGGCGTTCCGCGCGTGTCTTCAGGTTTGCAGTCATAAAAAACTTGAAATCCGCGTCGGGAAAGACAACTGTTCCAATATCCCGCCCATCCATTACTACACCGCCTTTTGATCCCATTTCCTGCTGCAATGTTACCATCGCGGTGCGGACAATGCCAATCGTGGCGATTTGTGATGAAAGTCTGGAAATATCTTCTTCCCGGATTCGCTCGGATACATCCTCGCCATCCAGAAATATCTGGTTGCCTTCAGGTTGATAGCGGATATCAATCTGAATTGATGACAGCATCTCTTGAAGTGCGGACTCATCATTTAACACGATATAATCTTTCAATGATCTAAGCGCGCATGCTCGATACATCGCGCCTGTATCGATATAAACATACTCCAGCCTTCTGGCGAGAGCCTTTGCAGTCGTACTCTTTCCAGATGAAGCTGGTCCATCTATTGCGATAATATAACTTTTTCCCATAATAAACTTCTACTATAACTCAGCACCATGTTTTTATCGCGTTTTCCGTCAAACTTTTTTTCGCATATTTGGTAAAAAAATGTTTTGTGAACTACATTTGGGCAATTTTCTTGACATATTATCCAGCAAGTGACTGATAACAAACAAATATCTCTGGAGGCTTCCTGATGATTCGCTACATACCGTCATTTATTCTGAACCAGTTTGAAAACAGCAATTTTTCAGGGGAATTCAACGGCTATGTCTTGTTTTTCGATATTGCGGATTTTACAAAAATTGGTGGAGAGTTCAGAAAACATGGCAAAGCGGGGGCGGAGGAACTTGCACGTTTTATGGAAGAAGTTTTCGGTTTTCCAATAGGCGAAATTGAAAAGAACGGGGGTTTTATCAGTTTTTTTGCTGGTGATGCTTTTGGTGCGCTTTTCCCGGAAGGTAAACCTGAAAATATTATTGCTATGGTTAGTTGTATTCTGATACACTTTCGGGAAAATCCGGAATATACATGCAGATTCGGCAAGTTTGTTGTAAAAGTGAGAATGACAATTTGCTATGGTAAAATCAATTGGCGAATATTCCGTAACGATTATCAGTGCGAATATGTGTTCTTTGGTGAAGTACTGCGGGAGATGGGAGAAATGTCAGAGTACAAGGAAGATGTTATATTCTCATATAGTGCGGCAAATCAAATTGGACTTGATTGTTTTAATAAACTGGAAGTTGGCTATAATCTTGCTGAAGTAGAGAGTGCCGAAACAGCAGAATTATTTTTTAACTATCCGTTTCAGGAAAGCACCAAAAGCAAGTTTATTCATCCAAAATTTGCCAGCGAAACTCCCTCTAACGAGATACGGGATGCAGCCTATTGCTTTATAGACTTTACTGGTGTAGATGAGGTAAACTATGAAGAAGTAGTCACCAGTCTTCACCGACTGCTTAATCAATATGGCGGACATTTTAACCGATTCGATGCCACCGACAAAGGACTTGTTGGGCTAATGTTATTCGGGATACCAATAACTGAAGGGGAAACATTAGATCGTATTTGCAGATTCACTTCTGACACAATTGTTGAAATACCAGAACTTTCAATAGGAATAGCAAGCGGTAATGTGTTTGCCGGATTTGCCGGAAGTAAAGAAGTGAACGAATATACCTCACTTGGAAGTGTTGTAAATCTATCAATACGGCTGATGAGTTATGCAAAAAAAGGGGAAGTTCTCGCTGAC
>JAIOTM010000024.1 GCA_021106755.1 Candidatus Cloacimonadota bacterium
CCGGTAGCCAGCGAACTAAATCACCGGTTCGATATAGTCGCCCTTCCCCAAAGGGATTAGCCACAAACCTTTCGTTGGTAAGTTCGCCCAGATTAAGATAACCCGCGCCAACTCCCTCGCCGCCGATATAAAGCTCTCCATAAACGCCTGCCGGAACCTGACTCAGAGCAGAATCGAGAAGATACATCGTTGTATTATTAATAGGTTTACCAATAAGTATCGGTGCAGTGGCATCTTCTATAAGGTAAATGGAAGACCACACAGTAGTCTCGGTGGGTCCATACATATTCCATAATTCCGAAACATTTGGCAGAAGCAATCCTGCTAATCGTTGGGGAAGTGCTTCACCCCCGCAAAGTGCTTTTATTCTCTCTTTGAAGCCGATTTCCATCAACATGAGCCAGGTCGAGGGGGTTGCCTGCATTATTGTAATTTCGTTTTTTGTAACAGCTTCGGCGAGACTTCGGGCATCTAAGCTTTTTTCGCGTTCTAACAAATAAAGGCGCGCGCCTGTTATCAGTGGCAGAAAGATTTCCAGCACCGAAATATCGAAACTGAGCGGAGTAATTGCGAGTAATCTGTCTTCCTGACTGATTCCAGGTTTTTTCTTCATCGAAAGCAGGAAATTTGTAATTCCTCGATGATAAATCTGAACGCCTTTGGGTTTTCCCGTAGAACCGGAAGTATAGATTACATAGGCTATCTCGTTAGGTGAAATCTCCCAGGAAGTGGCTTCCGCTTCTGTCAGTTCATTATAGGATGTCATAGGAATAACGGTTAGACGGTCGTTAATATCCACCCGGATAATCACATCGGGGGTGGAATCTTCTATCATGTACCGGAGACGCTCGTCAGGATATTCAGGATCAAGATAAAGATATACACCGCCTGCCTGCCAGGTAGCCAACAGTAATGCTATCATTTCAGGGCTTCGTTTGCCAAAGAGGGCAACCAGCCGTGATTTCCCTAAACGCGAAGCAATAACCGGCGCGAGTTGCTCTGATGTGTCTAATAGCCACTTATAGGTGTAGCCTTTATCCTCAAAAAAGAGTATTTCGCGGTCGGGTGCGGCAAGTGCCTGTTGCCGGATTAGTTCCGGTGTATCCTCTTCTGGCATTTTTTGAGCAGTATCGTTCCAGCTTTCCATTAAGCCATACTCTTCTGAAGTAAGCAGAGGAATCTCACTAAGAATACGTTCAGGGTTTGCTATACTCTCTTTTACAAGTTGCTCGAAATGGGTAGCAAGTTGTGTTATCTGAGATTCGGTGAATAATGCTCTGGCATATTCGAACCTGCATTCCAGTATTCCGTTTGTCAGGGCTGCATCAAGGGTAATATCAACTTTCGCGGTGTTGTTCCCGTGAATGTGCATACGGTAATCCAGATGAGTAAACGCGGTTGAAGGTCGGGGATAATTCTGGAAAACCAGCATTACCTGAAATATCGGGTGTCTGCCCGGATCAGGTCGTTTGATAAGCAAATCGACTATCTTTCCAAACGGCAGGGCAAGGTTATCGAAAACTTCGAGAGAGCCATCAGCTTCGCGCTTGAGTAAATCATTGAAAGTTTCATCCGGTATAAGCGGATTACGTAAAGCAATATTGTCGGTAAATACACCTATTGTGTTCTCAAATACATCGTGAGGACGCCATGCCGCCGGTGCTCCTATAGCAAAATCTGTCTGCCCGGAGTAACGGTAAAGAAGCAGGCGGTATAGTGCCGCTAAGTAGATAAACATGCTTACTTTACTTTTTTTACAGAACGCTTCTAATTTCGCAGTCAGTTCTGAGGACAGGTTCCGGTAAATATTACCACCTTCAAAGCATTGTTCGTCAGGACGACTTCCCTTATAAGGCAGAGTAATTTGTTCAAGCTCTCCAGCGAGATACTTTCGCCAGAACCTGACGGCTTATTTTCCTTGCTCTTCTTCAAACCACTTACGATACCAGATGGCAAAATCAATGTACTGCCTTTTGGGAACAGTCAGGTCAGGCTTCCGGTTTTCGGAAAGGCTGTCGTAAATACTGCCGAGTTGAAGCGATAAAATTCCTGCCGACCAGCCATCGGCTATTATATGATGCAGAATAAAGACAAACTTAAAACCTTCAGGCTCTAACTTTAAGAGTACTCCCTTACATAGCGGTCCCTCCTGCAAATTAAACCTGTTCCGTCGCAATCTGGTGGTTATTTGGTCAGACTCCGTTGCCCGAACAGCAAGCGGCTTCTCGGATAAATCTATAAAGGTGAAATCGACCGGAGTTTTGTCCAATATCTGTTGTCGGGGAACACCGTCTTCGTCTGTAAACACAGTTCGGAATGTTTCATGTTGCTCCAGAAGCAGAGTTAAAGCTTTTAAGAAACGCTCTACCACAACTGTGGCGTTGATTTCAAACTCCAGTGGTATATTATAGGCTACTCCGGTTTCGTCTTGCTTATCTATAAACCATAAACCTTCCTGAGTGAATGATAAGGGGTAGTTTTCCGCGTCCCGTGGGTAGCGGGGAATTACAGTCGATTCTTCCGATTCACCGAGTTTCTCCTGAATAAGTCTGGTTAGTAATGCTAAGGTAGGATTACGCATAAAATCGCGCATGGATAATGATAATCCAAAAACTTTATCCACTCGTCCCATTAATTGCATAGCACGCAGGGAGTGACCGCCCATATCAAAGAAATCATCGTTACTGCCACTTCCCTCCTGATTAAGAGTTTGCGCCCATATCTTGGCAAGCTTGCGTTCTACTTCCGATTTGGGTTTTTCTTCTGTAGTTTGAGCTTTAACCTCTGACTGAGGTTTAGGGAGGGCTTGCCTGTTTATTTTGCCCTGCCGGTTATAAGGCATAAACTCCAGAGGAGTTATATAAGCCGGAACCATGTAATCCGGCAATTGAGAAGCAAGAAATTTCTTTAACTCCGCCTGTTCCAGCCCGGTTGGTGATGTATAGTAAAGTGCCAGACTCAATTCGCCCCTTATTTCCGGGGTAACGCAGAGAGCTTCGCCAACTCCCTGATTTGAGAGGGCGATTGAAGTAATCTCTTCCGGTTCGATACGATGCCCACGTATTTTTACTTGAAAATCACTACGCCCCACAAAGAGTAAGACCCCATCTTCCCGCCACTTTACAAGGTCACCAGTGTTGTAAAGTTTGCCTTTACCAAAGGGTGAGTCGATAAATTTTTCCGCAGTAAGTTCGGGACGGTTCAGATAGCCAACGCCAACTCCCTCGCCCCCGATGTACAGCGTACCAGTCACCTGCGGCGGAACAAGACGCAATTTCTCGTCCAGAACATACACTTTAGTGTTGGAAACAGGCTTGCCTATGGGAAGTTCATTCCCATCCAGCTCTGTGCCATAGTGGGCAGTAGCAATGATAGTTGTTTCGGTTGGTCCATAGGTATTTACAAGAGCTATTTTCCCTTTTGTTACCTTGTGCCAGCGAGTGAATCGCTCCGCTTTTTCACCACCGAGAATAATCAATCGCAACGTATCGGGCAATTGAATATCATCTATCGCTGTAACAAGCTCGTGCCAGTAGGCTGTTGGCAGGTCTGCCAGAGTTATTGCGTTTGCTGTCAGGTTATTCACAAACTGCTGTATTGTTGGAACATCGAGATTTTCCGGGAATACAACGGTTCCACCGGATAGCCAGATTGGTAACATCTCTTCTAAGGAAAGATCAAAGGATAACGACCCAAACTGAAGGATACGTTCCTTCTCTGTCAGGTTAAATAGTTCTATAGCCGCAAGGTTGTGGTTTATTAAATTGCGATGAGTGAGAACCGCGCCCTTGGGCTTACCGGTTGAACCGGATGTATAAATTATATATGCTTTATCATCCGGGGAGGGTACAGTGGTTGACTTTGCTTTCGATTCCTTTTGCAAATCGCCAAAAAGAAGATACGGGATTGTACTATCATCGACTTCAACCTTGCTAACTATAACCCGCTCCACTTCAGCGTCTGAGATAATTGATAATTTTCGTTGTTCCGGCATAGCTTCGTCAAGGGGTAAATAGATACATCCAGCTTTCAATATCCCCGCCAGCGTAATAGTAAAATCGATTCCACGAGGTAAGCTCACTCCAATTACAGAGCCAGGTTTCGCCTTTTTCAGAATAGCCGAAGCAAACACATCTGATTTGTGGTCTAACTCACCATAAGTAAGCCGTTCTGCTCCCTGAATTACAGCCAGTTTCTCAGTCCGGGCAGTTGCTCTTTCCCGAAACAACTCAGCCCAGGATTTTTCAAGAGGATAATCCCGGTCGGTATCGTTCCACTCATCAAGAATAGTGGCACGAAGCGCGGGTGGAAGAACCTCAATTTCGTTTACGAGAGCTTCTGGATTGCTAATCATCTGCTCTAATACATAATCAAACGAAGTAGCCATGTTACGCACTAACTCATCCGAGATAATATCGGTGTTATATTCGAACCAACATTCCAGTTCACCTTTAATTTCATCAATTGTCAGGTCGAGATCAAGCTTGGCGGTTCTGTTGCCTATCTCTTTCATACGTATCTGAACAGTGTCGCCGGATGTATCAGGGATAGGGAAGTTCTGGAAAACAAACATCACCTCGAACAGAGGATGCCGTGACGGATCGTGTCTGTATCCCATAGATTTTATGAGGTTATCGAAAGGAGTCTGAGCCATACTGAAAGCAGTTAACGCCGACTCACTCTCCCCCGCAACGAGTGAAGATATGGTGTAGTCATTGTCAAAGCGGGTACGAAGTGCCACCAGATTAGTAAAAATGCCAATCGTGTGTTCCCAGCGGGAATCATCCCGCCCGGCATAGGGAGAACCAACCACAATATCGTCTGCTCCGGTGTAGTGTTTCATAACTATTTTAAGTGCAGTCTCTAACACCACATACATACTTGTATTGAGTGTTGCCGTAAACTTTTTCAGTTTGTTGGTAACTGACAATGGAATATGCCACCAGTAGCGTTCTCCTATGCTGGTCATTTCGCTACTACGCCGTTGTTTCAGTGGTAGGTCAACAGGTTCCGGGAATGGCAATAAACGCTGTTTCCAGTAATCCAGTTCAATTGGGTCAACACCCGCCTGTTCTTCTTTGCTTATTTTTGCCGCGTAGTCTGTGTAGTCCGCAGTAATCTCAGGTAATACAGCATCCAGTTTCTCAATTTTCGCGTTGTAAATTTCTCGCAAATCTCTCAAAAAGACACCCATAGACCAGCCATCAGTAATAATATGATGTATCACAAGGAACTAGATATAGCGTTTTTTCGCGGTGCGTATAAGTATCGACCGAAACAGCTTCCCTTCTTCCAGATTGAACAGAGTTTCGCCGTAGGAATCGCGAATACGTTCTACCTCTCCGCTCTGGTCATCATCATTGGAAATATCTATGTAAGGAATATCGGGAGTAAAGGGTGGATCGAGAAAAAATACCGGTACGTTATCGTGTCTCGCAAAGCGCGTTCTTAAAGCGGAGTGCCGCTGCACTAACTCTGTAATCGCCATTTTGAATTTGTCTATCTGGATTTCACCATGAATATCGAATCGAAGAGGGATATTATAGTCTGTACGGGTTTTGTCCAATGTCCAGAAAAAATAGGGTCCGTGTTGGGATGGCGAAAGAGGAACACCATTGGGAAATTCCGCAGTTTTGATTTTCTCTTTTACTACAGCTTTTTTCAATTTCACTAATTTTGTAGCTACATCTTTGAGTACGGATTGCTCAAACAAATCCAGAATCGTAAGCTTGTAGCCTTCATCCTCAGAGAGACGTGCTACTGCCCGTGCCGCTTTGAGAGAGTGTCCGCCGAGACGGAAAAAATCATCGTTTCTGCCGATTTTTTTAATATCAAGTATGTTGCTCCATACACGTGCTAAGGCTTCTTCTTTCGGTGTTTCCGGTGGAACAAACTCCTCAAGATGCTCAATCCAGTCAGGTTCCGGTAGCTTTTCTCTGTCAATTTTACCGTTATCGGTCAACGGCATATCTTTCATAAAGATAAACACGGAAGGAATCATGTAATCCGGCAGTGTTTCTGCTAACCACTCTTCCAGTCCTTCCAGTTTCTTTTTCTTCTTATTTTTAAGCTCTATGTAAGCTACAAGCACTTTATCACCGTCTGGTCTGCGAACATCCATCATATAGTTTTGCAGAATGTCCGGGTGCGTTGATAAAATCGACTGAATTTCGCCGAGTTCTATTCTGTAACCTCGAATTTTTACCTGAAAATCTAATCTTCCGAGAAATTCTATCTCTCCGTCAGGAAAGAACCTGCCGAGATCACCTGTTTTGTATAAGCGGTCGCCGAGAATGTTTTCAAATGGGTTCTTGATGAATGCTTCTGCTGTTTTTTCAGGATTTCCGAAGTATCCCCGACCAACAAGTTTACCAGCAAGATATATTTCACCCGATTCTCCCTGTCGAACAGGTTCAAGGTTTTCGTTGAGTATTAAAACCTGTGTATTCGTTACTGGTTTGCCAATAGAGGGCATGCCGTGAGCTTTGTTTTCGAGTTCCACGACTTTCTCTGTTACAATAATAGTTGCTTCGCTTGGACCATAAACATTGCAAAGAGTAGCCGGAAAATCCGGGTGTGGTCGTTTTACCAGTCTGTCGCCGCCGGAGCAAATAAATTCAAGTTGTGGGTTCTTGCGCCAATTAGAGTCTAAAAACAACTCTGCTACCGGTGTAGGCAGGAAGCCGAATACAATCTGGTGTTTCGCGAAAAAATCGTTTAAGGCTTCCATATCTATGAGACACGCATCCGGGGTAATAAACAGCGTCCCGGCAGTAGTCAGGTTTCCCCAGTACTCCCATTGAGAAGCATCGAAGCTTAATTTTGCCGATTGCGATACATGACGCCCCGGAATCAGATTCCAGCGGCTACTGGTCCAGGCAATCAGGTTTACAAGGTTGCAATGTTCTATTGCCACTCCTTTTGGCACACCGGTAGAGCCGGATGTATAAATCAAATAGACAAGACTATTAGTTGAAACAGCGTAATTCGGATTGTCTTCCGAAAGTGTTTCGTCAGCCAGAATAGCGTCAAGCTTGGGGTAGCGTCCTTTTTTCATGAGTTTGTCGGCACCACCAACTGTGTCCAGAATAAATCCAAGTCCCGATTCCTTAACAATCATGCGAAGTCTTTTCGGTGGATATGTCGGATCGAGAGCCACATAGCAACATCCCGCCTTTACAATACCCATCATCCCGATAACAAACGTAATTGAGCGGGTTGTATAAAGCCCGACTGGTGTTTCCAGTGCTAACGACTGTTTAAGAAGATAATGGGCAACTTTGTTTGCCTTCCGATTCAACTCAGCATAGGTAATAGTTTGTCCATTACATTCCACGGCAATAATATCAGGATGCTTTTCGACAGTTTCTTCAAATAGCTGGTGTACAGTAGTATCTCGAACTTCCGCCTGCGTGTTGTTGCAGGGATAGTCTGGAGCCTTCATATTATTCCCCGATTTGAATTAATGAGTATATCTCTACATCGTTTGTTTGTTTGTTGTCCTCGTGGTAGCCGTACTGACGAAGTAACCCTTCGCGCTCGAATCCAAGTTTTTCCAACAGCTTCGCGGAAGCGATATTACCCGGTTGTACTAATGCCTGAATGCGGGTCAGCTCCAGCTCCGCAAAACAGTACTCAGTAACCCGTTGAAGCACTTCTGTCATAGCCCCTTTTCCCCACCAATCTTTGTGCAAATCGTAGCCCACTTCGCAGGTCTTGGGTGTTACAAATCCGGCAAGCATACACATACCAGCCATAACATTGCTTTCTTTATCGGCAATCACCCATCGCAGAGCTGTCTTCCGCAAGTATTGCTCGTTATAGTAACGAATTACAAGCCTAGCTGTTTCTTCTGAATCGGGACCATTCCAGTCCAGAAAACGTACTACATCGGGTTCGCTGTAAATTTCGTACATACGTCTCGCGTCACTTTCGACAGGACGTCTCAGCCTGAATCGATTGGTTTCTAACACTGGAAAACTTTCAAACGCTTTTTTCCAAGCCATGTAACCTCCAGAGATTTCGTTAAAAGTACTAAGAACAAGCCTTAACTGTCAATAGAAATATCCGCTACTGCAAAAAAAAACGTAAAATCGTAATATTACATAAACTGACGAAGCCATAACAAGGTTGGCAATATGGAGCAATGATGAGGGAAAACTGAATCAACAACAATCACTTTGTTTGGGAAAGTTATTTTATCAATAGTAGCACTTAGTTGCACATAGGGCTTTTAATGTTTGACACATAATTTTTAATTGACAGATTTGCTAACCTCTGGCTATTCGGGATGTAAAGACATGAGCTTGTCATATCTTTTTTTTAGACATGACACATAAGTTGCGATTAATAACAACAATTGGTGACGATTATAGGTTTTAATCCTTTTATAGTGTGTCATTAAATCCAAATTTTTACGCAGGAGTAATGATGAGCAAATTTAAGCACCTTGATTTGAGGTTAGTTAGACCAGCTTTTGATTCAGAGATAATTGATTTGATTATTGAATTGGATTATCTAAGAAAAAAGAAATTGTATGGCTCCACTCATCCGCAAATATTCTTTCAATTAAAGCAGATATTTCACATGTTAGAAAGTCTTGGTTCTGCAAGAATTGAAGGCAATCATACTACAATTGCGGACTATGTTGAGGAGATGATAGATAAAGAAGCAGATAAAAATGAATCAATGACAGAGATAATCAACATGGAAAACGCTTTGGGATTTATTGACGAGCAGGATGATATAAGAATTGACAGGATTCAAATAAGCGATCTGCATAGAACTGTTGTAAAAAATCTGATTCGTGAAGGTAGTACTACGCCCGGCGATTATCGCAGGAAAAACGTTGTTATTTCAGGCTCAGAATTCAGCCCCCCTGATTACACAAAAGTTGCCGATTATATGGAAGAATTGATTGGCTTCATCAACAGCGATACTTCTCCAAAATACGATTTGATTAAAACTGCTATTGCACACCACAGATTCACATGGATTCATCCATTCGATAACGGTAATGGCAGAACTGTTCGATTATTTACGTATGCCATGCTTGTAAAATTTGGTTTCAATGTAAAAGAAGGCAGATTATTAAATCCTACTGCTGTTTTTTGTTCTGATAGAAATAAGTATTACCAATATCTTACCATGGCAGATTCCGGTACAAATGATGGTATGTTAGCCTGGTGTAACTATGTACTGGCAGGTCTGAAATCCGAAATTGAGAAAATTGACAACCTTCTCGATTATAAATTTACAGAAAAGTTGATTCTAATTCCAGCTATCAGATTTTCTCAGCAAAGAGAACTAATTACAGACACCGAGAGAAAGATTTTAGAAGTTGGAATAAAGAAACAGGACTTTCAGAATTCGGATATTCAAGATGTAATAGAGTATCCTACTTCAAGAAAAATATCTCGCGAGATAGCGAAATTGAGAGAAAAAGGATTTATCCAGACTGAGCGTAATTCCCAACGAAAATATGTCGTCAATTTCTCACAAAATTGTCTTTTGCGTGGGGTAATTGATTCGCTTCGGAAAAATGGATTTATTCCCGCATCACTGGATGAGTAAGAGAATTTGTACATATAGCGGGTAAGCATTTATTGACAAGCTTACCTTTTGATTCAAAATTTGAGTTCATAATTCGAAGGAGGTACTATGAGGCGTACCGGAGTCATTATCTCGGTGGTTCTTTTACTGTTGATAAATATTGGTTTCAGTCTCTATTTGCACCACAAACATAACCAGGCAGCAAGGATTTTATCTCCTCTTCTGGAGAATCCATTCTGTGAACCCTCCTCTCAGGATAAACAGTCCGATTTGCAACAATTAGCTATTTCCCGTCATAACGCTATTACTTCGGCTGTAGAGAAAGTTGAACCAGCAGTAGTCAGCATTAACGTTATAAAAACGGAAATAGGACGCAGGATTGTGCCATTTTTTGGTTATGTAGAGCCATTCAGACGTAAGGTGCCGGGATTGGGTTCTGGTGTAATTTTCCGGGCGGATGGATATATTATCACTAATGCTCATGTAGTGAATAAAGCTACGGAAATAAAGGTAACTCTGATAGACGACCGCCATTTTGATGGAATTCTCGTTGGTATCGACACACGACACGACATTGCTATCATCAAGATTGAAACAGATGAAGATATACCCTTCGCCAAACTTGGAGACTCCGACCAGCTTATTATCGGCGAATGGTCAATCGCGGTGGGAAATCCATACAAATTTATGATAAAGGACAGTAATCCCAGCGTTTCGGTAGGAGTGATTTCCGCGGTTAACCGGAATTTCACGGAAACCAAAGATGGCAAATTCTATAAGGAGATGGTTCAGACAGACGCGGCTATTAATCCCGGTAACAGTGGAGGACCATTAGTAAATATTTACGGCGAAGTAATCGCGATTAACACCTTTATTTTCTCTGAAAGCGGAGGTAATATCGGCATCGGTTTCGCTACGCCAATAAACAGAGTAAAAAAGATAGCCGACGAACTAATCTCCTATGGGAAAATCAGGGAACGGTGGTTTGGTTTTCAGGTTCAGGAACTTAATCCTATATATGCTTCATACTTAGAAGCTACAGATGTAGAAGGGGTTATCGTATCTCATGTGGATTCCGGTGGACCAGCCGAAAAAGCTGGCGTTAAGCTGGAAGATATTATCCTTAAAATCAACGATTCGGCAGTAACTAATACGCGGGAAGCGGAGTTATCCGTCTCTGATATTGGCGTAGGCGAGCTTATCAAGCTTACTTTGTTGCGAAAGAAAAAGGAAATCACTGTAGTAATGACACCAGAGGAACTATAGTAAAAGCCTATGGAACGTTATAATCGTCGTATTATGTTGATTACCGGAGCGGTAATAATTTTCATTCTGGCTTTATTCTACTGGAAGGGGCTTGCCGACAAGTTGCCTGTTCTGGCGAAAGTAAACGACAGAGAGATTACTACTCTGGACTTCCGTACATTTGTTTCACAAACAGAGCGGAAACTATCCGACAACGAGAAGAAGCTGGCTCTTGATTATCTTGTGGCACAGGAAGTTATAAATATTTACGCTGAGAAAACCGGAGTAGTCGAAAAATTCCTGAAAGAAGACTTCGACAAGGAATTAGAGTACTATAGACGCAACTTGATGATAGAGGAGCTATATGCCCGGACAGTAGAAGAGCAGGCAAAGGTAAGTACAAAGGAAGCAGAGGCGTTTCATAAACAACATCCATATATGGCACTCTTTATTATCGGGAAAAGCAGGATTAACGAGCAGGCACAGGAAATGATGAATAAAGCTCACAAGCTCCTTCGCGAAGGTATCAGCTACCGAAAAGTAATGAAAATGTACTGCGACCCGGAACTTCGTACAGGTGGTGGTTTACTCGGTTATTTTCTGCCTGATGAGCTTCCTCCCCCTTACGATCTGCACATGCCCCAACTCACACATTCGGGTAAATACAGCGAGGTTTTTGAAACTGATTACGGCTATATCATTGTTTTTCGAGGTGTTGATCCACCTTACAAGACAATCAGCCCCTTAGTGCGTGCC
>JAIOTM010000151.1 GCA_021106755.1 Candidatus Cloacimonadota bacterium
CCTCGCGATGCGGAGGTCTTGGCTGAGTTCGGCCAGAATCCTGCCATAGCTCTGGTTCGGCGATCAGGGAGTATCTTTTTGCTTGCCGGTTTCGATGTTTTGCAAAGCAATTGGCCATTCGAACCAAGCTTTATCTTGTTCTGTTACAACGCAACTGCTTTTCTTGGAATGCAGGCCGGACAAAACCAGGAAACTAATCTGCAGGTAGGCCAACCTATTATTGTCGAAGGTCTTCCCCCTGAAACTTTGGCTGAGGTTAGTGGTCCTGGATTTTCCGGAAAAAAGATCAAAGCCAACGTAGCGGGTACTATCCGTTTTCCTGGTATTGACAGAGTCGGAATATACGGCTTAAAGGTCCCCGACCTGCCGCTCAGGCTCTTTGCCGTCAATCTCCTTGATGCACAGGAAAGTAATGTCGAACCTGTTCGGGAAATTATTCTTTCAGGACAACCAATAGAAGCGAGAGGAAATCCTATAGGCCGATCTAATTTACCATTATGGCCGTTCCTTGTGGGAATAGCTTTAGCACTTGTGTGCCTGGAATGGTTCATATACAATTCCAAGGCGCGAATTTAGTATGTAAGTTTTGTTTATGGTAAGGGTAATCAATGTTACGTGTTTGCTTAATGCTGTCAGTGGTTTTTGTTTTGGCTTTTGTTGGTACCGCCTCGGCTGAGTCACCTTTCAATGTTGACTGTTTTTTCGGCTGGGGTGGTTGTTATCGTCCTATGGAATGGACTCCTTTGGAAATTGGTATCAGCAGCACACTTACTACACCCTTCGCGGGTTCCCTGAACATATCAGCCCAGCAGGACGGCCTGAACACCTTAAACATTTCCCACACTTTCGTGCTTAGACCGGACATCCCTGTACATATACCGTTGGTTACAAAATTGGCCTTTGCCGCCAATAAATGCAGCGTAAGAATTGCCGACGAACGCGGCCGAACAGCCTGGAGTTACGACTTCGAGCTTTGGGATTTTTCTCGAAGAAACCGGATGCTGACCGCCATTGGCGAAAATGATTTGTTCATCGGACTCATTGGCAGGAGAAAATTCGATTTGTTACGTTTATCCGAACACTCTGCCTGTGAATCGGAAAAAGGCCGTGGAAAAGTGTACTTAAAAGATAAACTCCCTCGAATGGTTCCCTGGGACTGGACGGGTTTTGTTTCTCTTGATCTGCTTATCCTCTACGATCCTGACTGGAACCTGTTTCACCCGAATCAATTAAACGCGATAGCGCAATGGGTTTCTAATGGCGGCAAATTACTGCTCATCCTTGGAAGCCATCCGCTCCTGGGGGAAAATCCAATTGCTGAATTACTCCCGTTCGAAGTCCGGCAGGCAAAGGAAATTACCATCGCCACAGATAAACTTAAGAATTGGGGATTGAACGCTGCCAATCCGGAAACTGTTGTGTGTTGGCCGTTCAAGCCCAAACCTGATACCCGTTTCTACAAGACTGACGATGCGAATAATGAAAAAGGCCTTTTTGCCACGGGATATGTCGGTTTCGGCCGCGTTAGTGTATTAGCTTTTGATCCTTCCACTATGAGCGAAGCTCAAAAAGCGAATTCCGCCCAATTCTGGGTGAGTTGCATGACGGCAATGTTAGAGGATAGTGATATTGAGCCTGTTGGGTTCGAGACAGAAAAACAAATCCGGAATAGCCGAAAAGGTCGCAAGCGACATAACCGAAAGGTTTATCGTGGACCTGGTTCGCACAGAAGCATCGTACTTGTTAAAAAAATTAAAAAAGATGAAAATAATCCTGATAATTACCAAAATGCACATCATTACGAAATCGGTCAGGCCCAGGCCGGAAATAACGCGGTGATGGAACACCTGTACAGTATTTCTGAATTGCGGCCTTTGAGCATTTGGTGGGTAATACTACTACTGACTCTCTTAGCGGTTCTGTTGGGGCCGGTGGATTATATAGTACTAAAACGTATAGACCGTCTGCCACTGACCTGGGTTACTTCTGCTTTTTGGATCGTTTTGTTTTCCGCGGGCGCTTATTATGGTGTTCAGGCACTTCGCGGCGGTAGAATGCAATTCCGAATAGTTTCGGTTCTGGATGGAATCAAGCATTCTGATTGTGCGTGGTCCACTGAGTATTGTGGCTTGTTTGCACCTTACAGTGATGACTATCGGCTTGAGAATCTCGGTAACAAGCAATGGTGGTCCGGCATTGCTCCCGCTCAGGAACACCTTCATGCTTACCGTTCACAAAAAACCGGTAGTAGAAATATTTATTGCTTCCAGCACGACGGAGGCAACCTGCCCTATTCGTTACCCATCAACATTTGGACAATGCAGTGTTTAACTAATGAAACACCAATACGGCAATTGCCTGTTGACGCCAGGGTTGAACGTCGAGGAGATGAAATATTTCTTACAATCGTTAATCAGGTGGAAAGCCCAATCAAAAATGGTTACGTTCTATTCGGTAACAGCCGGGCAATCAGTTTTGGCTCTGTTGGTGGACATTCAACAGCGGAATTTTCTGACAGGCTGAAACCATATAAAAATTGGGACACTATTATCCGCAACCCTGGTGGAGGGTATCGGCACTCTATGGATGGTTATGGCTCTGTATTTAAAAATGAAGCTGCCTATTTTGCGCAAGGATGTTTGCAGCGAACTCACGCCATCAGGGCATATCTTGCAAAGGGAGCCGTAGTAGTTTGTGCTGAGTTCGACCATGCTCCCGCATCCTTCGCTGTAAAGGACCGTTCGTGTGATTATAATCATACGCAACTGGTTCGTCTTGTTGTTTTCCCAAATGCGTTAAGAGGAACTAAGAATGATTGAAATCAAAGGTCTCACCAAACATTACGGAGATTTAGCGGCGTTGGTTGACATGGACCTTGTCATTGAGGCCGGGGATATTTTCGGTTTCATTGGCCCTAATGGTGCCGGAAAAACCACTACTATGCGCATATTAGCTACTTTGTTGGAACCCAGCCGCGGCCAAGCCTTTATTAACGGCCTGGATGTTACCAAAAAAGGTAAAAAAGTTCGCAGAATAGTTGGATATATGCCTGACTTTATGGGGGTCTATGATGACCTCAAGGTATTCGAGTACCTTGAGTTTTTTGCAGCCGCTTTTGGTATTGAACGCAGGAAACGAAAGTCAATCGTTGAAGGCGTCCTTGAGTTGACCGATTTGCAGACCAAACAAAGCTTCGCTGTTGACAGTCTTTCTCGTGGTATGCAGCAGCGTCTTGGCCTGGCCCGTGTACTCATTCACGATCCTCTGGTATTGATTCTGGACGAACCTGCCAGTGGTCTCGATCCACGAGCCCGTATTGAAGTCAGAGAACTGCTGCGTGAACTCAAACGTATGGGAAAAACTATTATGATATCCAGCCATATACTAAGCGAACTGGAGGAAATCTGTGATCATGTCGGCATTATTGAGCAGGGTCGGTTGGTATTCAGTGGCACAATGGAGGGAATTCGACAGCGAATGGGCGTGCAAAGTAAAGTTCGGGTGTGTGTAGCCGATAATCAGAGCAAGGCTGTTGAACTACTTTCAGCCCTGCCTGAAATTCAGGATGTCCGGCTTATGGGTGCTTATATTGCCGTTACCTTCGAGGAGGGCCAAAGCATCGACGGAATTATCGCTCGCACCCTTGTGCGTGGTGATATAGACATTATTTCTCTTGAGCCGGAACAGCTTAAACTCGATGACGCGTTTTTGAAGCTGACAGAAGGCATTGTTCACTAAAACATAGAAAAGCGTGAACGGTTACAAATAATCGTTACTATAATTGAAAATGAAATGAGATATGTTCAAGACCACCGCACTAATTAGCTCTTTTCTTAAAATCATAAACCCCGCCTGGTTGACCGGTCCCATTTTCGATAAAGAACTGCGAACATCGAGCCGAAGGAGAAGAAATTATGTTCTTCGGTTTGCGTACTTAGCCATTTTAACTGTCTTTGTTGTTTTAGTCTGGAGTAGCATGGTTAGACTTCAGGGTGCCGGAGCATATCGAATTTCGCGGATGTCTGAGGCCGGCCTGGCCATAATTACAACGATAATCGTGTTCCAGTTTATTGCCACTCAATTTATTGCGGTAATCATGCTCAGCACTGCTATCAGCGATGAGATTCACAAATCAGAGACAGCAGTAACCTGCTTATCAAAGACCTTATTAACGTTTTCTAATAAAACTCGAGCCATAAAACGTATCTCAAAAAAAAGTCAAAATATATTTCGCCGAATTCGACACTTGGCACGCCAAAGAAAAAGGTAAGCAATAAAAATGTAGGCCACCATAAAAGCCAACATGAAAATTATAGATTCCAAGGCCCCTAATCTGAATTCCGGCCAATAAAATCGCATTTCTCCGAGGGGTTGATTTATCTGATGGGGTCTGCCGACAGTTTCATTAAAAATCACTATCAACGGAACAAACGGGGTGATATTTATGTAGCCTATAGCGAAATCGTCACTTGAATCAGTGAGTTCGCAAGTAAGTAATAACAGGAATGGCACAAGGGCCCAG
>JAIOTM010000393.1 GCA_021106755.1 Candidatus Cloacimonadota bacterium
TAAAGGAATTGTATTGTGATTTATGTAATTGATACAAATTCTTTAAGCCAAATCATGAACTCAATGTGTTGAAACGTTTCCTTCATTCTGGAAGAGGTTTAATGAATTAGCTCTCAATGGCAATATGCTGTCAACAAGAGAGGTAATGAAAGAAATTGAAGATAGAAACCAGGTTTGGGATATTGTCAAAACATGGTTGGTGCATGTAGATTTTCAGAAGAATGATTTTTTTACAATTCCAACTTCTGGAGAATTGGATATTATTACCCAAATTTTTTGCAATAGTCATTTTGAACAGTGCATCTCTAAGCAAAACTTCTTAAACGGAAAACCTTGTGCAGACCCTTTCATTATTGCGAAAGCAAAGTATATAAAGGGTACTGTCATTACAGAGGAAAGGTATATGGCAAATTCTGCAAAAATACCTAATATCTGCGAAGAATTGTCAGTAAATTGTATAAATCTAAAGCAATTTCTGCAAGAACAAAATTGGACGTTCTAAAGAGCTAAAACGTCCCAACCTCAAAAAATTCTATAACTGAATCAATCTTGCAATTTTTCGCTTCTTCCAGCGTACCATGAAACAGCAATTTCCCGGCTTCGAGAAATATAATGCGGTCGGCTATGCGGTGGATGCTTGCCAACTCGTGAGTAACAACGAGAACAGAGACGTTTAATTGATCGCGGAGTTTGAGAATCAGCTCATCAAGCGAAGCACTGGTAAGCGGGTCAAGACCCGCAGACGGCTCGTCGAATACGAGAATTTCCGGATCGAGTGCCATTGCCCGGGCGAGTGCTGCTCTTTTTTTCATACCACCAGAAAGTTCGGATGGATACAGGTAAACAGCATGGTCGAGGTTTACCAGATTGAGTTTCTTCAGGATAACACGCTTGCGGAGTTCATAGGGAAGATTGGTATGCTGTTCCAGCGGAATTGAAATGTTATCGAAAACAGGGATAGAGTTTAGTAAAGCCCCGTTTTGAAACAGCATCCCCACATGTTTAAGAATCTCATCAAACTGCTCTTCCGGCATTCCGACGACCTCTTTGCCAAAGATTTTTACGGAGCCGTCGTATGGTTCAAATAGTCGCAGTATATTCTTGATTAAGGTTGTTTTTCCGCAGCCGCTACCTCCGAGGATAACAGTTATTTCTTCAGGATAGATATTTACTGAGATACCATCAAGAATGGTTTTCTCACCGTATCTGGCAATTAGATTACTAACAGAGATTACAGGCTCTTTACTCATATTACACCATATAGAGCAGACTGAATATTACATCCAGCACAATAACCGCAAAAATTGATGCAACAACCGAACTGGTTGTCGCTTTTCCAACACCTTCCGCGCCGCCGGTAACAGCAAATCCGAAGTAGCTGCCTATAATCACGATAACCCAGGCAAAAAACATACTTTTTGCCATACTGATGAAAATGTATGAAGCCTTGTTGGCAAGAATACACTGGTTAATGAAAGAGTACGCGCTAAGGTCTAAGTAGGTAATTCCAATTATTAAGCCGCCGAAAATACCTACTACAATTGAGAGTGTTACCAGAAGAGGAAGACAAAGTGACATCGCAAGAAATTTTGGCACGACAACATAACGGATTGGGTTGATAGACATCATTCGGAGTGCGTCTAACTCTTCTGTCACCTTCATTGTGGCAATCTCGGAAGCGATTGATGAGCCGCTTCGACCGGCAACTATAATTGCGGTCATCATTGGACCCATTTCGCGTACCATGGAAATTGACAGCAGATCGGCAACGAAGATGTTCGCTCCAAATTGCTTGAGTTGAGCGGCAGCCTGCAAAGCCAGTATCAATCCGATAATGAACGATAGCAAGCTGACAATTGGCAGTGCGTCTGCTCCAATAAGCAGAGCCTGCTGAATAAAGCTTCCCTTTCGAGCAGCTTTCTTCGAAAATATTCCTCTTATCGACCAATAAGTGATTTCTGAACTGAGCAGAATATAATCATATAACGATTTCTTCATTTCCAGTGCAGATTCGCCAATCTTCTCGAAAAAAGCTGGTGGTTTCTGAGGTTGGGACAGGTCTCCAATAATTTGTGAAAACGTCTCTACTGTTCGCGCTACAATGCCAGTGGCTCCGGTAATTTCCGCCAAACCTTGCTGGTTCTTGATTCTATCAACAAGTTCATCCAACAGAGCAACTCCAGCACTATCGATTGAGGAAACTCCAGAAATATCCACACGTTTTATTGAGGAAATATCCTCTAACAGGATAGTTTGAGCGAGAAGCTCCGGAGCACTGTGCTTGTCAATAACACCTGTCAGATACAAGTCAGCACCGTTTCTTTCAATTTCGCAATCCATATCAATAGAGGAAGTAAGTTAGTCTCAGATAAAGGCTGTGATAAATTACGGTGTACTCAACAATTTCTTCATTATAGCTCAATTGTAGCTTATAATCGATTGAGATATACCGAGTTAACTTCATGTTGAAGATGTTTTCCCATTCGTAGCTGGCACTTTTGTCTTTATCGAATGGAAAGAGAGCGTCAGCACTGGAAGAATACGATATATTGAATGGAAGTTGCACTGTTGAGATAATTGAGCACTCAAGACCTTCCTGAGTGGAATTGGGACTTTCTTCGTAAACATTCCATTCAATGCCATTATTGTCTATACTGGTATTCTGAAAAGAATAGACATTCTGGTTGAAATCCTGCCGCATCCCAAATCCACTTCTAACACTAACATTGATTTTTGCCGTGTTCCTGAGTCGTACATTAACTCCAATCCCTTCTTTGAGAACAAGCGGGAATATCTCCGGTTTAACTTTAATGCTTTTTGGATTAATGTATTCGGTAATGTTGCCATCTTTGTCGATAAGCCTGTAGTTTTCAGAATCACCTGGATAGACTTTCTCATTGAAAAGATGCGTATTGATATCTCCCCTGACATAAGCACCGATATTTTGGAGGAAATAGTAAATGAAAGTGTTTTTAATTGAGACATCATCGGATGAAATTCGGAAATCCTGATCCTCACCCCGCGATGTACCAATCTCCAGAAGTGTTTTGTCGTTGAAGTAGTAAGGACCATTGTCGTAGATATATTTAATGTCAAACTGGCTCATCAGAGTAATAATAGTAGTAGCATCCTTTTGGTCGGTGGAGTTATCCCTTGTCAGGTTAGCGTTGCCATGAACCGCAACCGAGAGCTTGGAGTGTCGAATATCACCGAAAATATCATCATCTTCAAGGATTCCGGCACCTATAAGATTTTTCGGATTTCCATCTTCATCGGTTTCCACCACAATGGTCAGTTTTTGCATTTCTTTAGCTTTTACATAGACCGTTGTAAAATTCTGGTAAGTATTAAATGGCTCATTGTTGATTGTCACCTTATAGTATCCGGGTTTAATAACCCATATTTTTTCTAACTCACCGACTTCTTCTTCAGCGGGAAACTCTGTACCGTAACTTTCTCCGGTTTCAGCGTCAAAAAGCTCATACTGCATTCGCAGGTAATCCCTGTTCTCGTCAGTAATAGCAATCGACAGACATCCCCATTTAGGTTCCAGAATTGTCTTGTAACGGGGCGAAATAATTACATTGGTTTCGCGCATAAGCAAATTGAGAGTAGGACCAGAGCCGTATCGTATTGTATAGGCACCGCTTGGCAGTGGAATAGGGAACCCCATCTGTCCATTACCCACCAGACCCTCGCCGTTGAAAATATCGTAATAAGGTTCGTTTTCCGTACCAGATATTGCCGGAAGTAATAATAGTCCTGTACCACTCTCCGAAAGCTCTGTTTCTAAAGCTGTAAATGGAGCCAGGGTTGTATCACCCACAGCTACTTCCTTTTGTATCGACAACGACACTGCATCGCTACCCTTAAAATGTATCAGCATTTTACTGATAAACAGGTCGGTCTCTTCCAACAGGATTTCGTTTACAGTCTGCACGAAAGTGCTGAAACTCTTTTCCATTAATTGTTTTTCCAGCGAGGAGTGGTGCTTTACGATGACTTGCTCCTCACCGTACTTGGTCAGCCAGAATTCCATATTGATATGAGCTACCATCTCGTTGTTGTATTCGGAAACGAATAATTCGAGATTGTTAATTTTTGTCTTCAGTTCATACTGCGGGTTTTCGCTGATGAACTCCACCTGCGAAAGAGAA